>CALAVA010000172.1 GCA_937892025.1 uncultured Bacteroidales bacterium | reverse complement strand
ATTAATATGGATTTATACCAACCTTTTGAAGGGAAATTTGTAAAAAATGCCTATGACCCTCAAAAAACAGAAAAAGACCCAACTTTAGATGTAGATATTGTGGTGATGTTGAAAGGGGAGAACAAATTGTTCAAAAGTGAGAAACATACACATAGTTATCCACATTGTTGGCGAACAGACAAACCTGTTCTTTACTATCCTTTAGATAGTTGGTTTATCAAAACAACAGCGTTAAAAAATAGAATGATAGAATTGAATAAAACAATCAATTGGAAACCAGAAGCGACAGGAACAGGGCGTTTTGGCAATTGGTTGGAAAATTTGGTAGACTGGAATTTGTCCCGCTCTCGTTATTGGGGAACGCCTCTTCCTATTTGGCGAACAGAAGATGGAACCGAAGAAATTTGTATCAGTAGCGTAAAACAACTTCGTCAAGAAATAGATAAATCCGTAAAAGTCGGATTTATGCAAGAAAATCCATATAAATCAGATAATTATAATGACTTTGACCTGCATAGACCCTATATTGATAATGTAATTTTAGTTTCTGAAAAAGGGCAAAAAATGATGCGGGAACCCGATTTAATAGACGTTTGGTTTGATAGTGGGGCTATGCCTTATGCTCAATGTCATTATATGGGGAAAGACAATCAATTGAATGCTACAAATTTCCCCGCAGATTTTATTGCCGAAGGTGTGGACCAAACAAGAGGTTGGTTTTTTACCCTTCATGCTATTGCAACAATGATTTTTGATACGGTTGCATATAAAAATGTGATTTCCAATGGTTTAGTTCTTGACAAAAATGGCAATAAAATGTCTAAACGCTTGGGAAATGCCGTAGACCCATTTGAAACAATTGCAAAATATGGTCCAGATGCCACTCGTTGGTATATGATAACCAATTCACAACCATGGGATAATCTTAAATTTGATGTAGAAGGTATAGATGAAATTCGCCGTAAGTTTTTTGGAACATTGTATAATACATATAGTTTCTTTGCCTTGTATGCCAATATTGATAATTTTACCTATGCAGAAAAAGAAATAGATATTGCCCAACGCCCCGAAATAGACCGTTGGATATTGTCAGAATTAAATACACTTATAAAAAATGTAGATAATTATTATAACGATTTTGAACCCACAAAAGCAGGGCGGGCAATTCAAGAATTTGTAGACGCTTACTTGAGTAATTGGTATGTACGGCTTTGTCGTCGCCGTTTTTGGAAAGGAGAATATTCAACAGACAAAATTTCAGCCTATCAAACACTTTATACTTGTTTGGAAACCTTGTCTAAATTGATGGCTCCTATCGCTCCTTTTTTTGCAGAACGTATGTTTTGTGATTTGAACAATGTTACACAAAAAGAAAAGGTGGAATCGGTACATCTTACAAGTTTTCCACAAGCCAATGACAATCTAATTGATAAGGAATTAGAAGAGAGAATGCAGTTGGCTCAAAAAATATCTTCAATGGTACTCTCATTGAGAAAACGCAACAATTTACGCGTTCGCCAGCCTTTGGCAAGAATTATGATTCCTGCTGAAAACGAACACTTTATCTCCCAAATAAATGCAGTAAAAGATTTAATATTAAGTGAGGTAAATGTTAAACAAATTGATTTCCTTACCAAAGAAAATAATATTTTAGTCAAAACCATAAAACCAAATTTTAAAACCTTGGGACCTAAATATGGTAAAATAATGAAATCCATTGCAACCAAAGTAACAAACTTGTCTCAAGAAGAAATTTCTCAAATAGAACAATTTGGCAAACTAAATTTGGTTGTTGAAAATCAAGATGTAGAATTGTCTTTGTCTGATGTTGAAATATTTACACAAGATATTCCGGGTTGGATTGTCGCTAATGAAGGTAATTTGACTGTTGCTTTAGATATTGTTCTTAATGAACAATTGATAACCGAAGGGTTGGCACGAGAACTTATTAACCGTATTCAGAATTATAGAAAAGACAGCCAATTAGATGTCGTCGATAAAATTCGTGTTCAAATAAGTAAGCAACCGCAAATGGAGCAAGTTTTAGCCTTGTTTGGACAGCATATCGCCTCTGAAACGTTGGCAGAACAAATTGTATTGGTGAACAATATTATTGCTGATGACAAAATAAGTGCAGAACTGGTAAAAGATTTGACTATAGAGATGTTGATAGAAAAAGCATAATTGATGACAATAACACATGCCTTATGGTTTTTACCTTTATGTTTATTGATAGGCATTGCCTATGCTGCTGTTTTGTATTGGAAAACAGACAAACCTGATTTTCCATTCAAGGCAAAAGTTTTGATGGCACTATGTCGGTCTATTGCTGTTTGTTTAATTGTCTTTTTGCTTTTTAACCCTATGTTTAAACAAGTGAAAAAAGAATTGGAAAAACCAATTATTGTTGTAGGAATTGACAATTCTCAATCACTTGCATTAACAGAAAAAGCGTCTTATTATCAAAGTGATTTTCAAGACAAATTGAAACATTTTTTTGCTCAGTTAGAAAAAAAATATACCCTTGAAACCTATTTGGTGGGCGATAGCCTAAAACAGGCACGTGTTCCAGATTTTTCAGAAAAAAAAACAAATTTGTCTGCTTTTTTCAATCAAACGAGTGCCTCGTATTACCATCGTAATATAGGGGCTTTTGTCCTTTTTTCCGATGGAATTTTTAACGATGGTATCTCACCCGTCAATGCGACAAAAACAAAGGCAACTCCTATTTATATAATGGCGTTGGGCGATACGACAACAAAACAAGATTTAAAAATTGCTAAAATCAATTACAACAAAAAAGTATTCATCAACAATGTCTTCCCAATTAAAGTATTAGTGCAAGCCGAACAATTGAGCGGAAAAAAAACAAAAATGACAGTTTTTCAAAACAAAGAAAAGGTTTTTGAAAAAGAAATAAACATTTCTTCTAATAACTTTCAACAATGGGAAAACCTAAGTTTTGAAGCCCAAAAAGCCGGTTTGTTGCATTATAGAATAGAACTTTCGGAGATTGAGGGAGAACTTACAATAGTCAATAATGTTTCAAATGTTGTTGTAGAAGTGTCGGATAGCCGTAAAAAAGTATTGATTCTCTATCGTGCTCCCCATCCTGATATTTCTACTTTGACAACATCTCTTCAATCTGCTGATGTTTATCAAGTAGAAAGTTTTTCTGTGGAAAAGTTTTCTGGAAACCTTTCCACTTACGATATGATGGTCTTACATGGATTACCTTCTGTTGATTTTCCTATAAAATCTATCTTAGACCAAATGAAAAAAATAGCAATGCCTTGTTTTTTTATTGTCGGGAAACAGAGTAACTATATGTTTTTTAATCAATTAAATGCTGGCGTACAGATAAATAATATTGCCAATCGTCAGGAAAATGAAGTTACAAGTGTCTTTAATTCCAACTTTTCTAATTTTTCATTAAATACACAAAATGAAGATATTTTACCTTCTTTTCCCCCATTGAAAGTACCTTTTGCACAATATAATGTGGCACCAACTGCATCTGTTTTATTATTTCAAAAAATAGGCAACATAGCAACCACATATCCTTTATTATTGTATAATCAAGGAGAAGAAGCACGGCAGGTTGTTTGTTTGGGTGATGGTTTGTGGAGGTGGCGTTTACACAATTTTTTACTCTCAGGAACACATGACCAATTTGATGAATTGATATTGAAATCTTTCCAATATATGGGAACAAAAGCAGATAAAAGTTTTTTTCGTGTAGAAACAAAATCTGTATTTTATGAAAATGAACCTATTATTTTTGAGGCAGAATTATATAATAAAAATTATGAATTGACAACCGATGCGGAGGTAGAACTTGATTTAACAGACGGAGAGCATAAACATCATTTCGTTTTTTCTAAAGAAAGACAACGTTTTTCTCTAAATATAGGACTTTTCCCATCCAAAGACTATCATTGGACGGCTTATACAACATATAATGGAGAAAAACTTACGGCTTCAGGGGCTTTTTCTATACAACCTATTAATTTGGAAAGCATCAATTTAACTACAGATATGCAGTTGTTGAGCAATTTAGCAACACAAAGCAATGGGCAACTCTTTAGTGATACTGATTTTGACGGAATCATTAATGCCATAGAAAACAATGAACAAATTAAATCTATTGCCCATTACTCCAAAAAACATTATCCTTTGTCTGAAAATGTAATTGTTTTGGGTTTAATTATGCTTTTGTTGTCAATAGAATGGTTTTTGAGAAAATTTAATGGCTCTTATTAAACAAAACTATTTGTAAGTTTCATAAGCCTCAAATGCTAATTCCATAAATAGTCTATTTGCTGTATGTGTCGTAGCAAATATTGCTATTCGTTTAATATACTCAATTTTGATATATTTAACCATTCCTTTGTAAAGAGTTTTGTAGATTTTATATATAATATTTTGGTATTTTGT
>CALAVA010000171.1 GCA_937892025.1 uncultured Bacteroidales bacterium | reverse complement strand
ATGTTCTTTATGCCGATGCTGATGTTTATCCACATCACATTGATGTATTTGCATGTGTTCTATGGAAAAAGCGTTTGTTGGTTTTGATTTTTTAGAGCATAAATTTGCTACAAATCCTGCGACTATACCCACTACTAACAATATTGCAGACAATCCTAATGTTTGAGTGGGTTTTGTGGAAAAATAAAGGAAAGCCTCATCTCCGAAAGTGGTAATTGTTGCTGCCAGCAATGCCCCAAAAGTCAGCAAGCCATGACTATACAATGAGGCTACGGCAAAAATGCCCACACAACCCGGAATTAAACCCAAAAGTGCAGAAAAAACTATTTGAAAACGTGGATATTGACATAAAACTTGTATCATTTTCCCACGTGAACGCACGTTGATAAACTCTATAAACATCATCAACATCATCACTAAAAAAGTAATTAAAAGCGATTGTGTCAATATCTCCCCAATATGTAAAAACATGCGAAACTATTTTAAGGTAGAATCAAAGTCCACCCTATTGAGAATGGAACGTGTTAAGGTGATTTCATCGGTATTTTCCAAGTCATTACCAACAGAAACGCCCCTTGCAATAACGGATATTTGTATATTTTGATTACGCTTGCGAATATGTTGGGAAATATAATAGGCCGTAGTATCGCCTTCTGTAGTAGCAGGCAAGGCCAAAATTACCTCTCCTATCTCCTCCATATCTATCCGAGACAAAAGTGAGCCAATATTAATATCAGCAATCCCTATGCCTTGCAAGGGCGAAATAACACCACCCAAAACATGATAAACCCCCTTGTAAACTTGAGTATTCTCTATCGCAATAACGTCTCTAATATCTTGAACAACACATATTTGAGAAGAATTTCTATGCGGATTGGAGCATATTTCACACGAAGGGCTGTCTGATACATTATGACATTTGGAACAGTAGAAAATATTGTTTTTCATATTTGCAATGGATTCGGTAAACAGACTAACCTCCTCTGACGATTGTCTTAAAAGATATAAGGCTAAACGAACTGCCGTTTTGCGACCTATTCCGGGCAACTTGGCTATTTGATTGATAGCATTTTCTAATAATTTTGACGAATATTCTTGCATATTTGCAAAGATAACACTTTTTCCAATGAGAAACTCCGTTGCTCACCACGAATCGCTTGCAAAGTGTTTTACAAACGCCTTTGTTGTTGGGCAAAAACTTATCCACCATAACCTATTTTAGGAGTATGGTTTGCCTATAAAAGGAGCAATAAAAAAAGGTTGCTTGTAAGCAACCTTTTTTTATTGATTTTATTTTACGGTATTCATGTGTTCAATCAAATCAACCACACGATTGGAATAACCCCATTCGTTGTCATACCAAGACACCAATTTCACAAAATGTTCATTCAACATAATACCTGCATCGGCATCAAAAATAGAAGAATTAGAATTGTGAATAAAATCAGAGGAGACCACTTTGTCTTCTG
>CALAVA010000170.1 GCA_937892025.1 uncultured Bacteroidales bacterium | reverse complement strand
CGACATCTCGTCATATGTCATTCAAATCATTCATTTCAGCATAAATTTCTTCAATGGCTTTCTTAACTTTCGATTTATTTACATCTGCTGCGACATAAAATACACCATCATGCAAAAATGAATGTAGTTCAGAATAAATATGATAGGCCAAACCTTTGTCTTCTCGTATATTTCTCATCAATCGGGAACCGAAATAGCCTCCTAAAATGAGTGAAATCAAACTAAACAAGCACCAATCTTGATGATTTTTATTGACACATCTTTTTCCGATATAAAGGCTTGATTGTACGGCATCTTGCTTTTCTTCGTATTGTTTTATCGCTTTTGGGAAACAATTTGTCTGTGGTAATTCTACATTTGTTTTGCGAACTATATTTCCAAAATATTTTTCCAATTCATCTACAAACCCAGTGTCTATTTGACCTGCAGCAAATATTTTGATATTTCCTGCATGATAATATTGTTGAAAAAAATCAAGCAAATCATTGCGTGATATAAATTCTATATCATTCAATGTCAAACTTTGTCCATAACGATGCTCCCCGAAAACACTTTTCATAAAACGACTACGGGCGATATATGATGTTTTTTCTAAATCTACAGCTAATTCATTTTTTAGATTTTGCTTATAAATTGCTAATTGCTCTTGTGGGAAAAGTGGCTGTTTCAACAAATCTGCCAAAAGAATCATCACTTGTTTTGTGGCTTTTGGTTGAAAATAAATATGTAAAGACACAAAATCCTTACCCTTATTGCACACCAAATAAGAACCAATATAATCCAATTGTTCAGCAATTTTTTCTGAAGACAAATGAGATGTTCCCTCCTTCAACATTTTCAAACATGCACTAGAAACCCCTAATTTATTTTGATAGAAGGCACCCGCTTTTATTTGTACAATCATTTGAACCATAGCAACATGTACATTAGGCAAGAGCAAACAATCTATACCATTTCCTAATGTATATCTTTGAGGATTGAGAGTTGGGAACGAAACAAACTCATGTATTGGTGGAGCGATTGTCCTATCTATCATTCAATAATATTTAAACAATTATTTATTTCTTAGCAGCAATTGCCAAAATCAAACCGAGAGCCCCACCCAACAAAGCCGCAAATAGAACTTGACCTGTAGGCGGAAGGATAAAAGTTATTGTATGTGCTGGAATCCAAAATAAAGGTATGGTTTTCTTAAAAACAAAATTCCATTGCACATTCCAATCTAATTTAGCCAAACTTTCCCCTATTTTTAGAGGTTTTATAAGACAAGACAATTGTCCATTGTATTTAGTTATGTGCATGTCTGTAATTTTGTGCAAGGTCATAAAAACGGGAGCGAAACTTGTATTCATCATTACACTAATACAAAAAGCTCCCCATAATTTCATCCATGAAAAATCGCCTGCCATTGCTGAAGTAAGACCATCAAAACCAATTTTTTCTACAGCAGCAGGCACACCGACAGAAAAAACTTTCATAGCCAAGGCTATCCACATGCCCAAAAATCCCCAAATTACCACTTTGGGAATAAGACCAAATTGTGCATTACAATAATAGCCTACCCGAATCCGCGAGGCCAACATCTCACCCATAGTCGCTAAAATTCCAAACTTCAAAAAAGCAAGAATATAAGGATATGCTGCATTTGCAGATTTATAAAACTCAAATAATGGTTTACTTAAAAAAAATGGCAAAAACAAAGCCAAAACAATCAAAATGGCTACAATGTCTTGTTTTTTCATATTTATACGATTATTCTACAGTAACTGATTTTGCTAAATTACGAGGTTTATCCACGTTTTTACCACACATTACAGCAACATGATAAGCCAACAACTGCAACGGAATACTTGCAACGATAGGCACTAACATTTCTTCTGTTTCTGGTATTTCTATAACAAAATCAGACAAGCCTTTTACAACAACATCTCCTTCGGTAACAATAGAAATAATTTTCCCTTTTCTTGCCTTTACCTCTTCAATATTGCTAACTATTTTTTTATAAGTGCCTTTTTTGGTTGCAATAACCACTACGGGCATATTTTCATCTATCAAGGCAATCGGACCATGTTTCATTTCCGCTGCGGGATAGCCCTCTGCATGAATATAAGATATTTCTTTTAACTTCAAAGCCCCTTCTAATGCCAAAGGATAGTTGTAGTTTCGTCCCAAATATAAGACATTGGAAAAATCTTTCATATACTTAGCCACCTCTCGAATGGTTTTATCCACTGAATCAAGTACATATTTTACCTTATTAGGCAAATCTTCCAATGCGGCAATCATTTGTGCATATTGTTTTCTCTGTATTTTTCCCTTACGGATAGCCAAAGACAAAGCCATCAATGTCAATACCGTACATTGAGCAGTAAAGGCTTTGGTTGAAGCCACACCAATTTCAAAACCTGCATGGGTATAAGAGCCTGCGTGAGTCATACGTGCTATTGACGAGCCGACAACATTGCAAATACCCAAAACTACAGCCCCTTTCTTTTTTGCCAATTCTACGGCGGCCAAAGTATCTGCCGTTTCTCCTGACTGAGAAATAGCAATCACGACATCGTCTTCATAGATAATGGGGTTTCTATAACGAAATTCTGAAGCATATTCTACTTCTACAGGAATACGCACCAAATCTTCAAACAAATGTTCTGCCACCAAACCAGCATGATAAGAGGTTCCACAAGCAACAATGATAATTCGCCGTGCCGATAATAATTTATCTTCATATTCTGTAATACCCCCTAAAGCGACAATTTCTTTTTTGAGATTCAAACGGCCACGCATACTTTCCGCTATAGAAATGGGTTGTTCATAAATCTCTTTGAGCATAAAATGCTCATAACCACCTTTTTCTATTTGGTCCAAAGTCATTTGCAACTTTTGGATAGAATGAGGAATAATCTCATTATGAATGTTTTTTACCAATAAATCATTGTCTTTAGTCAATACAGCAATTTCCTCATCATTGAGATAGACCACTTTTTTGGTATATTCAACCAATGCAGAAGCATCTGAAGCCACATAATATTCTCCTTTGCCGAAACCAATAATCACAGGGCTACCTTTTTTTGCCACTATCAATGTATTGGGTTCATCAACAGAAAGAACAATAATACCATAAGTGCCAACCACTTGAGTCAATGCTAAACGGACAGATTCTGCCAAATCAACATTTTCTTTTTTGTGAATATCTTCTATTAAGTGAATTAATACCTCTGTATCTGTAGCACTTTCAAACACATAACCTTCTTGTCGCAAGGCTTGTCGCAAGGCGATATGATTTTCAATAATACCATTGTGTATCAATGCTATTTTCTTATCTGAAGAAAAATGTGGATGTGCATTAACATCATTAGGTTCTCCATGCGTTGCCCAACGAGTATGAGCGATTCCACATTTGCCAGAAATATCCTTATCTTGACAATGAACTTCCAAATCTGCCACTTTTCCACTACATTTAAAGATGTTGATTTCATTTGATTGCAACAAAGCAACACCCGCACTATCATAACCACGATACTCCATGCGTTTAAGCCCTTTTATCAAAATAGGATAAGCATCTTTATCGCCCACATAACCGACTATTCCACACATTTTTTTTAATCTTTAATTTCTGAATAATATATTTCCAAACGTAAGCGTTTTGTTTTATCTATTGTCGGATTGGTTCCATAAAACGAAACCGCCGACAAACGAGAACCCACCACAGTAGGTATCAAATTCAAATCAACATCTACTCCAGAGCCATCTATCAAATATTGTATATGTTTGGTTAAATTTATTCTATATTCATCTGCGGAAACATTAAATGTTCCTCCAAAATATTCACTGCCCAACAAGGCATCTGCAACAGAATAATAAGTAGATGTTTCTTGGTTGTAATAATTGCAGGTTAATGCTGTTGGATGTGCATATTTGTTCGTATCCAAATCATTGTATCTACACACCACCAATTCGGCCTTATGAATCACAACTTTCTTGTTCGCAAAAGTTTCTTTCAAATAAGGAAAATTCAATATAGTTTTGATACCATAAACCGATTGAACAAACAATCTCTCATTAGTTTTATCATACACTCCATTCAATTGGGCAGCCAAATCTGCATTACAATTTTGATAATCAAAATGATTGATAGTAGAAACACGTGCAGTAGAATCATTTATAGGAAAGGTGTATGAATAATTTCCATTATCATTATGATAATAGAGTGTCAATCGGGAACGAGAATTAAGCAAACTAATCGTTACTGCCGAACCATTACCTTCCATGTCTTCGGCTACAATATATAAGCCTTTAAAATAATTCAAAAAAGCTTGTGAGGATTGGTATTCCGCACCACCCGATTTTGCCAAAAATTTATTATCTCCAAAAGAAGGTTTCAAGCGAATTCTAAACACAGCATTAAGAGACGAACTATCCGAAAAAACAGAAGGTGTTGGATAAAGATAATCATTAGGAGAAACCAATAAATTATTATTATCTACAGCAAAAGTCTTCCTTATATAATAGGTTTGTGTTCTATCCATATCTTCTGTCAATTCATAAACGCCTATTTTAAATCCGTTGAGGGTATCGCCATAAGAAAGTGCGTATGTTATTGTTAAAATCAAGGAATCTGTTTGCGGATTGGCTCCAAAATCTGCCCCATAAGACTCTAACCAAAATTGTGTATAAACACCAGTTTCCAAATGTCCAAACACGGGATCTGTAACACAGCCCAAGACATTGGCAACCATACTTGACACAACCACACTATCATTATGCAATTTGGAATAAGCCACGATAGTTGTTGTATCAAAATACATAGCATTTAACAATTCATCTTTAGGTTGAAGACCTATACCGACATCATTCGATTCCTTTTTGCAAGCAGTTAGAACAACCGAAGCTAATATCAGTAATAATATACCATATTTTGTCAGTAGTTTCATCATCTTTGGGCTTATCAATCCATAATTTGAGAATATAGAGCCAAATAATCCTCTGAATAATGCTCTTCTTTATGAGTAAAATAAGGTTTTGACGATTTTTCTACCATTTGGACAATATCGTCCCCCACTGAATTTTCTGAAATAACAACCGCATCAGAATATTCAACAGCACGCTCTATGGTAGTAAAATAATTAGATGGACGATATTTTAAAACCTCTTTGGGAGAAATGCCACAAGCCTTCAATTTTGTACCAAAAGAGCGATTTAAATTACCCGAAAAGTTATCGTTATATATGGAAAAAACTATTTTTGCATTGGAAAAAAGAGGATTTTCATAATATAATTGTCTTATAAACAAAGGCACCAAGCATGAAATCCAACCATGACAATGAATTACATCTGGACTCCAGCCTAAATTTTTTACCGTTTCCAACACACCACGTGCATAAAAAATAGCCCGCTCATCATTGTCTGAAAAAAACTTACCCTTTTGGTCAAAAAGAATAAATTTTCTATGAAAAAACTCCAAACTATCTATAAAATAAGTTTGCATCCTAATGGATTGTATAGAAGCGACTTTTACTGTCAAGGGGTGATCATTATCATTGATGATAATATTTTGCCCTGACAATCTGATAACCTCATGCAATTGATTTCTCCGCTCATTTATCAATCCATAACGAGGAAGAAAAGTGCGAATATCTATGCCTTTCTCTTGAATGCTTTGAGGTAAATATCGCCCAATAATAGACATATAAGACGCTTCTAAATAGGGGGTAATTTCTTGATTTACAAATAATACTCTCTGTGGTGCCATTTCTATTTTTGCTTAACTTTCTAAAAATATATGCAAAGATACAATTTTTTTTTTGAATACTGACCATTCTATGGTCTTTTTCTATAACGGCAGAGGATGAGAAATGAGAATTTTGCAAGCCAAAACGGCTGCCATAATATGACAGCCGCAATCCTAATCTTTTAAATATATATAACCCGTTGGCGGAATTAGACCAGCGCATATTTAATTCTTCCAATTGGTTTGTTATTGATAAAGTTGATATATTGTAGGACGGTCAAAGCGCTGATTTTGCTGATAATACGAGCAAAAA
>CALAVA010000169.1 GCA_937892025.1 uncultured Bacteroidales bacterium | reverse complement strand
TTCGACCGATACACGAAACATTAAAGAAAAATCAATCTTTTTCGCTTTAAAAGGAGATAATTTTGATGGAAATAAATTCGCCTCAGAAGCCTTAAACAAGGGGGCTATATATGCTATTGTTGACGATATTGCTTCCGACGTTGATGAGCGTTTTATTTTGGTTGAAAATGTATTACAAACGCTACAAGATTTGGCTGCTTATCATCGGAAACATTTATCTATTCCTATTATTGGAATAACAGGAACAAATGGGAAAACAACAACCAAAGAATTGATAAATGCTGTATTGAGTACACAATATAAGGTGATAGCCACAAAAGGCAATTTAAATAATCATATTGGTGTGCCTTTGACATTGTTAGAGATAAATCCGCATCATACTCAAATAGCCATTGTGGAAATGGGGGCAAATCATATTGGAGAAATCGCATCTTTGTGTCAGATAGTCCGTCCTACACATGGACTTATCACCAATATCGGCACCGCACATTTGGAAGGTTTTGGCTCGCAAGCAGGCATTATTCAAACAAAAAAAGCATTGTATGATGCTGTCAAAAGTAGCAATGGAATATTATTCGTCAATGCAGATGATGATTTGTTACTACAATTGGCGGGCAATGCCATACAATTAACATACGGTAAAAAAGGTGAAGTGAAAGGTGTGTGCAATGAGCAAAAAATGTATATGACTTTTAAATTGCCTGATTTTAATAAAACCATATCTACCCAATTGACAGGGGCTTATAATTTTCCAAACGCAATGGCTGCAGTTGCAGTGGGTTTGCATTTTGGAATAGAAATTGATAATATCGTCTATGCTTTGCTTGCTTATAAACCTAACAATAGTCGCTCTCAAGTGGAAATAATACATGGGCATACGATTATTGTTGATGCATATAATGCTAATCCTTCAAGTATGAGGGAGGCCATATCAAATCTTTCCAAATTAAAGGCAGAACATAAGGTATTAATACTTGGTGCTATGAGAGAATTGGGGACGGAGAGCATTAAGGAGCATGAAAAAATCATTCATTTAGTAGAGCAGGAGGTTTTTGAACAAGTATATCTATTGGGAGAGGAATATTGCGGTCTTGATAGCAGTTCAAAAATAGTTGTATCCGATTCTTTTGAAGAAATAGTTAACGCTATACAAAAAAATATTCCTGCTCAATCTACAATTTTACTAAAGGGTTCTCGTTCTATGAGAATGGAAAGGTTTTTGGATATTTTGTAAATATATATGCAAGATTATGTTGTCATTGGCTTGATGTCAGGTACATCTTTAGATGGTTTGGATATAGTGGCTTGTCATTTTTTATATAAGGACGGACATATTATACTTCAAGATATATTGGCAGCAGAAACTTATGCTTATGAACCCATGATGGTGCAACAAGTTTCACGAGCAAAAACCTTGTCAGCAGAGGGGTATGTTCAGTTGCATGTTTTTTTAGGACATTATATGGGCAAGAAAGTAGCCCATTTTATCAAGAAATACAATATTAAGGCTGATTTTGTTGCCTCTCATGGTCAAACAATTTTTCATCAGCCCGAACATGGTTTTACTTCGCAAATAGGAGATGGGGCTGCCATTTCGGCAGAATGTGCTTTGCCTGTGGTTTGTGATTTTCGTTCTATGGATGTTGCCTGTGGTGGACAAGGTGCCCCATTGGTGCCGATAGGAGATGCGATATTGTATGCCGATTATGACTATTGCTTGAACATAGGTGGCATTAGTAATATCTCTTATCAGTTGGGCGACAAGAGAATTGCTTATGATATATCTCCTGCCAATATGGCTTTGAATTATTATGCAAAAAAGATGGGACAAGATTATGATAAGGACGGTTCTTGGGCTAAAGTAGGGCAGTTTAATGCTTGTCTGTTTGACCAATTGAATGCCTTGGACTATTATGCTCGTCCCTATCCGAAATCTTTGGGTGCAGAATGGGTAGAAAGTGTGTTTTTCCCATTGATAGAAACTTTTAATATAGATAATTATAGCATATTAAACACAATAAGTCATCATATTGCTTATCAAATCTCCCGTGTTGTAGAGCAAGAGTTATCTAAAAATATGTTAATAACAGGAGGCGGTGCAAAAAACGTTTATTTGTGTCAATTGATTGCGGATTATAGCAAAAACCTTACACTTGTGATTCCCGATGTAATTCACATAGATTACAAGGAAGCAATAGTGTTTGCTTTGTTGGGATTATTGCGTTGGATACAACAGCCTAATTGTTTGTCAAGTGTAACAGGAGCAACCAAGGATGTGATTGGAGGAGCAATATATTATTGTTAATAAAGAAAAATAATGAAGATAGAACATAACGTTTCATTAAAACCATACAACTCATTTCATGTTGATGTTGCGTGTGATACATTTGTAGAGATAGAAAAGGAATCAGAATTGCAAGATTATCTTACCAATCGTAATCAGCGAGAACCCTTGTTTGTTATTGGAGATGGTTGCAATTTGCTTTTTGTTCAAGATTTTCATGGGACAATTTTGAAGATGGAAAACAGAGGCATATCTATAGTGGATTCTGTGGAGGGATATAGGTCTGTAAAGGCTGCTGCAGGTGAAAATTGGGATAGTTTTGTTCGTTATTCTTTAGAAAATCATTGTTATGGCTTGGAAAATTTAGCCCTTATTCCCGGTAAAGTTGGGAGTGTTGCTGTGCAAAATATAGGTGCATACGGCAGAGAAGTTTGCGATTTTATTGATAAGGTTTATGCGGTGGACATAAAAGAAAATCGCTCATTGGTTTTCACGAAAGAAACTTGTTGTTTTGGTTATCGGGATAGTATATTTAAGCGAGAATGGAAAGGACGATATGTGATAACGGCAGTTGAGTTCCGCTTGTCTGCCAAATCTATACCATATATTCATTATGCGGACATCAAACATCGTCTTGAAGGTGTTCAAAATGTAGATAGTAACATCATTTATCAGGTCGTTTCAACGATAAGGCAAGAGAAATTGCCGGATATTGAGGTTTTGGGGAATGCTGGTAGTTTTTTTAAGAATCCTATTGTAGAAAAATCCCTATTTGAAGCATTGTTGAGCCAATATTCTGATTTGAAATCATTTTCTATTTCAGATAGTCTATGTAAATTGTCGGCAGCCCAACTAATAGAAAAATGCGGTTGGAAAGGTAAAAGACTTGGGCGGGCTGGCGTTTATCACAAACAACCCTTGGTTTTGGTTAATCATGGTGGGGCTACAGGTTTGGAAATATTGAAATTAGCAGAAAAAATACAACAAGACGTTATGGAACGTTTTGGTGTGTGTTTGGAAATGGAAGTGAATATTATATAAAATCATAAATTATTATGTTAGAAGTTATTTGTACAAATAATAATACAAGAAAATATTTGCCAAGTGGCATGACTCTAAAAGAGATTGCCGAAGAATTGCATGTGGTGTTGCCACATCCTATATTAGGGGCAAAAGTGAACAACAAAATAAGAAGTTTAAATTATGAGGTTTACCACAATAAAGTCATTACTTTTATTGATATTACCGACACATCGGGGTATGCTATATATGAGCGTTCATTAAATTTTTTGCTGTATAAGGCTGTCAAAGATTTATATCCAACAGAAGATATAATCATCAAGCATTCCATTTCAGGGGGGAAGTATTGTGAATTTGAAAATCCTGAATTAAGCATTCCTGATTTAGAATCAGAAATATATAAACTACATTTCAGAGGATTCGGTTTTTGTGATAAAACTGATAGTTATTGTAGAGTTAATGATGATCCTGTTTATCTTAGATGGGGAGTTGCTTGGTATAGAAATTTCAGAGTTTGGGATGCTGATATAACTTCATTACAAACTATTCAGGCATGTGAATATGGATACACACAATTAATCAATGCTCAACTATATTATTTCCCTTTATCTGTCGATACAATCGAAAAAAATACAATTAAGGATAGAATAGATCCAGATAATAATAAAATGGTATTAAATTATTGGGTATTTTATCAAGGAAATTCGTTTCAGGAAGCATTTGATAATGCAATGCGAGAAAATTATAGTACAGATAATTTCGACAAAACTTTCGTTTATGATAATAATTATATCAGTGGTATAGATGAAGATGGTACAGATTATTTAATATCTGCATGTGCAAGTGAATGCAAAAGATGTTATTCTTCATCAAACACTGATTGTTACGAATGTAAATTGGGTTATTCTATCTATGGAAAACAATGTAAAGTCAGAACGGGATATTTCTTAAAAACTCCACCTGATACTGATGCTGCTGAAATAGATATAACAATCAAAGATGATGAAACTTATTTTTATCTTGAGCAACAAACAAATTTCACCATGACTTTATATATTAAATTCTTTGGAATTGAATTATCTAATGCAAAAGCTGGACAACAAGTAGGAAGAATTTATTATAGTTTAGTATGTTTTTATAAAGATATTTCAAATGGAAATTTATGCCTTACATATATTGGTTATAATTACAGAGATAAAACAATTGTCTTTGTTGTTAATGGCGAAGAAATCTATGCATCAAGGGCTAAAAATTACGTAGGAGTTTGGACGCATTTTGGTATTTCAATACATAGAAAGGAAGATGATAATGACCATTTTCCTAATATGTTAAATTTCATGATAGATCAAGAAGAATTAATTCCCATACCAGGATTTAATCCAACACTAAATCCAGTATATATAAATACTTTTACAATAAATACCGAACCAATTTGTTATTATTCTTCTTTCAAAGTTTTTTCCTCTTTTTATTTCGGACCTTATGGACATGTTAATGCCATAGG
>CALAVA010000168.1 GCA_937892025.1 uncultured Bacteroidales bacterium | reverse complement strand
GAAGATGTTGGCACGTTATTAACAGAAGAAACCATGATACCCATTCTTCAAAAGTATGTAAATGGTTTGACGTGTGTTGCTTTTATGGGCGGAGACGCGGAGGTTACAATGGTTAATCAATTAGCCAAATGGCTCAAAATGAATTATAATTTGAAAACCGCTTGGTATTCAGGACGTGAAAATATCTCTGAATTATTTGAACCACAATATTTTGATTATGTGAAAATAGGACCATATAAACCAGAATGTGGTCCTTTAAACCAACCAACTACCAATCAGGTGTTGTATAAAATAAGACATAATGGAAATGAATGTTTTTATGAAGACATTACTTCGTTATTTCTTCATAAAAAACTTTAATATGACTTTTTATGAATGTGCCTAAACAATGAATATGGACGTAAATAAGACTATTTTTAACAGAACGGCATTGTTGGTTGGGCAAGATGTGATGAGAGCCATTGCTCAAACCAATGTCATTATTTTCGGCGTAGGTGGTGTAGGAAGTTGGTGTGCAGAAAGTCTAGTGAGAAGTGGTATCCGCAGATTGACCATTGTTGATAGCGATAGAATTTGCATAACAAATGTAAATCGACAATTGATGGCAACCCCATTAAATGTGGGAGCAGTTAAGGTTGAAGCATTGAAAGAGCGTCTGTTACAGATAAATCCGCAAGCGAAAATTTTGGCTTTACAAGAAATTTATAGTCGACAAACAGCAGATAGTTTTCATTTAGAAAATTATGATTACATCATAGATGCCATTGATAGTTTGGAAAATAAAGCACATCTGATTCTTCAGGCTACTCAATTGAAAAACACTTTTTATTCGTCAATGGGGGCAGCCTTAAAAATGGACGCAACCCAAATAGAAGTGGCAGAATTTTGGAAAATACAAGGTTGTCCTTTGGCTCGTGCTATTCGTCAAAAGTTTAAACGGCATAAAACTTTTCCTGCAAAGAAATTTAAATGTGTGTATTCACCTGAGGTGCTACCAAATTTAGGACAAGCAACTACTTGTGGAACAAGTGCTTGTATTTGTCCAAAAACGCAAATAGGGCAAGGAAAATTAGATTTGCTTAACCATGAATGGTGTTCAACAAAAGCACAAATCAATGGTACAATGGCACATATTACGGCCATTTTTGGGTTTACGCTTGCAGGTTTGGTGATGCAAGATTTGTATAATAAACAATCAATGTAAGTTTATCTTTGTTCTGCATTTTGTTTTATTCTTTTTTTGTCTTTAACCCATAATCCATAGACTTCACTGACATTGCCAGCAGTTATAAAGGCATTGATATTATTTTTGTTGATATATTCCATTAGTTTAGCAAATTCTTCTTTGGTAAGCAGGGTTTCTAATTCGATGGATTTTTCGTTTGTATAGCCCCCGATAACCTCATATAGTGTGCAACCTCTTACAAGGTCATTGATAATGTATTTTCTGATAATTTCAAAGTCTTTGGAAACAATACAAACACGTTTTTTGTTATTTAGTGTTGTTGTAAAATAATCGACAACCAAGCCATTTATCCATGTGCCGATCAAGCCAATCACCACCATGTGGAATGGATTGATTGCAAATGCAGTACAGCAAATACATGCACCTGCAATAGAAACAGATTTGCCAATATCAAAGTGGAGATATTTATTGACGATTTTTGCTAAAATATCCAATCCACCAGTTGAAGCATTTATGGAAAATAATACAGATTGGGCAGCACTTAACAAGAGTACAAAGCAGCATAGGTCAAACCAAATATCTCCCATGATAGATGGAGTTACGGAGCCTTGTTGAATATAATTTTCATAGGGGAAAAATGTTTCTAAAACGCTCATCAATGGTCCCAAAATAAGAGCCGTATAAACAGTTTTTATGCCAAATTCTTTTCCAATAAGAAAATAAGCCAGTATCAATAAAATAGCATTGATAACAAAAATAACAACCGAAACAGGCAAGACAACTCCAAACAATTGTTCTGAAATACCACTAATAACAATTGAAAGCCCCGATATGGTACCAATAATCAGTTTGCTTGGTACTAAAAAATAATAAACCGCACAAGCAGTGATGAGCATACCTATGGTCATAATGAGCAATTCTATCCAGAATTTTTTGGTCTTTAGGATATTTAAAATATTTTGCATAAGAAATAATAATATCAATTAAACTTTATTTTTAGGCTGCAAAGGTACAACAATAATCAATATTTTTTTACTTTTTTTGAAATTTTATGGTTGGCAAATGCTATGTTTTATAAAATATTTTATTATCTTTGCAAATTATTAATACTTATGTATATGGATAATAGTAAAACGAAGCACAAGGTTCGGGAATTTAGTCCAAATAAAGATAAAACATCTTTAAAATCAGATGCTTTAGAAAAAGAATCCTCTTTGCTAAAAAAAATATTTTATATATTGGCGGCAGTGGCTTTTGTTGTTGTGCCGTTGTTGAGTTTAAACTCAGGCATATCTGGTGATGAAAAATCAAGTTATGTACATTCTTCACGTGTTTATGATTATTTTGCAAAAGGTGATACTGCTGCAATAAATACCCAAGGTGATCCTTTAACTCAAAATCTTGAATATTATGGGCAATCGTTTGATAATATTACTTATTTGTTTATCAAATGGTTCAATATAGATAATCCTTATGAGTTTCGGCACTGCTGCAATGCCCTTTTGGGTTGGTGTATTGCTTTTATTATTGCTTTGTTATTGGCAAAGACATGTGGTTATCGGGCCGCGATAATGGGATTTTTGCTTTTATTGCTTTCTCCCAGATTTTTAGGTCATTCTTTTAATAACCCCAAAGATATTCCTTTTGCTTTAGGATATACTTTTGCTATTTATCAGATGATTTTGTTGGTCAAAGAGTTACCAAAAACAAGTTGGAAAAGATTGCTTTTTGTTGCTTTGGGTATTGCTATAGCAAACTCTGTTCGTATAGGTGGGCTTATGCTGGTGGCTTATTTGTTTCTATTCTGTGGAGTTTGGTATTTCTTTGTAAATAAAGAAGATAAATGGACACAGCCGGTCTTTTGGACCAAAGGGCTTGTGCTTATTGCAAAATTATTGCTGACCAGTATAGTCGGTTATTTTGTTAGTATAATATTGTGGCCATATCTACAGCAAAGTCCTATTGCTCACGCCAAAGAATCTTTGGATTTGATGGAGCATTATAGTGTTAATTTGAGGCAAGTTTTTGAGGGTGTAAATATATGGTCCACAAATGCCCCATGGTATTATTTGCCTAAATATATATTTATGACTATTCCTGAAGCTGTTATTTTGGGGCTTGTAGCTTTTGTGGTGTTTTTGCCCAAAATAATAAAAAAACAGACGGGAATGCTTACTTTTATCGTTTTTTTCTCGTTTTTCTTCCCTATATTTTATATAATTGTTAAAGCATCAAATGTTTATGGCGGTTGGCGTCATGTATTGTTTACCTATCCATTTTTAGTAACTGCTTCTGTTTTTGGCTGGGACACTTTGGCTAACCTATTGAAGGGTAAGTTAAAATGGATAGTTTATGTTGTTTTTGCCCTATTGTTATTATTGCCTTTAGTGCATATTTGCAAATATCATCCGCATGAATATGTTTATTATAATCAATTGTGTGGAGGCGTTAGCAAAAATTATGGTTACTATGAAATGGATTATTACCAACATAGTACGCGAGCAGCAGCAAAATGGTTAGATAATTATTTGATTGAAAATAAATTAAAAGGGAATACACCTCAAAAAATAAAAATATCTTCTAATG
>CALAVA010000167.1 GCA_937892025.1 uncultured Bacteroidales bacterium | reverse complement strand
TGTCAGATAGTTCATTATAAGTAATTGTTTTTGTTGATTTTGTCCTTGATACAAGCACATATTGGAAACCTAATGTATTTAACACAAATTCTACGGCTTTGGCAGCACCACCATTGCCTAAAACAATGGCATATTGCTCATTTCCATTAAGTTGTTTTTTTAATGCTTGTTCAAAGCCCCAATAATCTGTATTATAACCATATAATTCTATTTGATGATTTTTTCTTTTTATATCAATAACATTTACGGCTCCAATCTGTTGTGCTGTGTCAGATAGAACTGTTATATATGGAATAATTGTTTGTTTAAATGGTGAGGTTACTGTAAGGCCATTCAAATTTGGATTTTCAAGAATAATATATTTATAGTCATGAATATCAGCAAGTTCAAACAAACAAAACTCGGCATCTATAATGTTTTCTTTTTCAAACTTTTGTTTAAAATATTGTGCAGAAGACGAGTGTAACAGACTTTTACCTATCAAACCGAATAATCTCATTTTACCTTATTGGCACTTTGTGTGTTTTTTGCAATTCCTTCAATGATAAAAATTAAGGCAAAACCAATGATTATCAAGCCAACAGCCATAAAAAATTGTTCGTTTATTTGAGGCACTATGTTGGCTTGTCTCAATGGTAATTCTTGTCCATCTTTAGTATAAAAATCTAAGGTGTTTTTCCAAGGCCAAATTTTATTCAAAGACCCGAACATAAATCCTGTCAATGCTGCTAAGGTTATTTTTTCATAATGTTTAAACAACCAAGACAACAAGTTGGCAAAACTTAACAGTCCGATAGCCGCCCCACATAGAAAAACGAGAATAACCAATATGTTTAAGTCAGACAAGGCAGACATGATATACATATATTGTCCCAAAAGTACAAGAATAAAACTGCCTGAAATTCCGGGCAATATCATTGCACAAATGGCAATGGCTCCACAAATGAAAATATACCACAAATCGCTAGAAGTATTTAAAGGTGCATTGTTGGGAGCCGTAATAAAAAACGATAATACTGCAAAAATCAAAAAAATACAGATGGTTTTTATGTCCCATTTGACTGTTTTGCCCACAAAATAGGTTGAGGCCAATATCAATCCGAAGAAAAACGCCCATACCAAATCTGGATATTGGCTTAATAACCAAGTTATTAACTTTGCCAATGACAAAAAACTTGTAGCAATACCCAAAAAGAGTGTCAATAAAAATGTTCCATCTATGGCTTGCCAAAATTGTTTGAATTTACCTGTAAAGAATAATTTAAGAGTCTTTAGGTTAAAACTTTTTATTGCTCCAATCAATCGCTCATAAATACCTGTAATAAAAGCAATTGTTCCACCTGAAACACCGGGTATAACATCGGCGGCTCCCATGGCAACACCTTTTAAATAATTTAAAATTAAGTATTTAAAATTCATGTCTTTTGTTTTTATAAAAAAATACGCTCATATTTTTGAGAATATTCTGCAAAGATAACATAAAATTTGATGTTTCCACCCTTGATTATCTAAAACTTTTATTGATTTTGTGTTCTTTTGGCATCTTACTATTTGTTAATTCGTTATCAATACTCCCCTTTTCTGCTAAACTATCGCCTAAAAACTCCGTAAAATGAATGTATAACATTCGCTTTATAAACAAGAGAAGATGTTGTAACAACATCTTCTCTTAGACTAATAATTATATCAACATTGTTTTTATGCCTTGTTAGCACTTCCTAACACATTAATAATCTTATGCTTATATAATTCTTTCAATTTTTCTCTTGCAGGACCGAGGTATTTTCTTGGGTCAAATTCGCCGGGATTTTCTGCTAACACTTTTCTCACAGCGGCGGTCATTGCTAAACGTCCATCAGAATCAATATTTATCTTACAAACTGCTGACTCTGCGGCTTTTCTCAATTGGTCTTCTGGCACGCCAGCCGAATTTTCAATTTTTCCACCATATTTATTTATCTCACTGACAATATCTTGAGGAACTGAAGATGCTCCATGAAGCACAATTGGGAATCCGGGTATTCTTTTTTGTACTTCTTCCAAAATATCAAAGCGTAAAGGCGGAATGGCCTCACCTGGTTTTACTTTGAATTTAAATGCACCATGAGATGTTCCAATAGATATGGCCAAAGAATCCACACCCGTCCGTTTTACAAAATCTTCAACTTCTTCTGGACGTGTATAAGTGTGATGTTCTGCGGAAACCTCATCTTCTATGCCTGCCAAAACGCCCAACTCCCCTTCTACTGTAACATCAAAAGGATGTGCATATTCAACAACTTTTTTGGTTAAGGCGATATTCTCTTCATAACTCAAGTGCGAACCATCTATCATTACCGATGAAAAACCTGTTTCTATACACGATTTGCACAATTCAAAACTATCTCCATGGTCCAAATGCAAAACAATTGGAATATCATATCCCAACTCATGGGCAAACTCCACAGCACCTTTTGCCATGTTTTTCAACAAATTGGCATTAGCATATTTTCTTGCACCACTTGACACCTGCAAAATAACAGGTGATTTTGTCTCCACACAAGCCATTATGATGGCTTGTAATTGTTCCAAATTATTAAAATTAAAAGCGGGAATGGCATATTTTCCTGCCATTGCCTTTTGGAAAATCTCCCTTGAATTGACTAAACCTAACTCTTTGTATGATTGCATATCTCTTATTGTATTATTATTTGTTTTGCAAAGATAACATTTTTTGTTTAAACACAAACTATCTATTTTTTTTATTTTATGTAAAGACTGTTTTTTGTAACCTTTTCAATCGGCTTCTACTTTTATATCTACCTTATAAAGCATATAAGATACCCAAAATTTGGTCGCTTCTTCCTCCAAAACTACGATTGAAACAATTGGACAAAATGATAATACAAGCTTTATCTGCCAATCGTCTCATAAACATGTTGTTGTTGCCATTCCATAAACCACCGTGGTAAATAATTTCTTGATTTTGATTATCTCGTGTCAAACGCCAACCATATCCATAATTTTGTGTCAGCGGACAATCGGCGTGTTTGGGAGCGTATGCCAACAACAAAGTGGTATCTTGCAAAATTTTTCCTTCATAAAGTATTTTATTCCAATTAAATAAATCGTCTGCAGTAGAAAAAACAGCCTTATCCCCTACTATGGCTGACATAAAATCACGAGGATAAAGTCTAAAACCATTTTTATGACCAATGGTATAACCATTTTTGCTGAAATTTTCTTTTCCCCAAATGAAAGTATGTGTCATACCTGCTGGAATAAAGATATGTTCTTTTAGGTATTGATGAAAGGGCATTTTTGTTATTTGTTCCACAATGATAGCCAACATAGCATAACCTGTATTGCTGTATTCAAATTTTTCACCCGGTTTTGCCAAAGCCTTGGGTTTAAAAGACCGCATCATTTTCAATAAACTATCGTTGGATAATTTAAAGTTTTCATTTGAATGATATAAAGGGGCAAATTCCAAATAATCAGGCAATCCCGAACGATG
>CALAVA010000166.1 GCA_937892025.1 uncultured Bacteroidales bacterium | reverse complement strand
CAATAGAAAGTCAAATATCGTTGTTTTTGGAGGCAAATTTTAATTTTTTGTCTTTTGATATTCAAACCCCTATTCCTATTGTCAATAAGTATCAAACTCCTCACACTTTGGGGGTGGATAGGTTAGCGGCAGCAATTGGTGCCAATGCGTTGTTCCCTAAAAATGATATTTTGATTATTCAAATGGGTTCTTGTATTACATTTGATTTTGTTAATGCTCATGCGGAATATATGGGTGGGTCAATTTCACCGGGGTTAATGATGCGTCTGAATGCCTTAAATCTGTTTTCGGCACAATTGCCTTTGGTGAATCCACAATGGACAGATAGGCTACTCGGAGATAGTACAGAAACTTCTATTTTGACTGGAGTAATGCAGGGTATTATAGATGAATGTATCGGAAAAATAGAGCGATACAAAAAAATATATCCCAAAATACGAATAATTTTAAGTGGTGGTGATGCAAAAATGTTCAAAAATTCAATAAAAAATGAGATATTTGCATTTCCAAATTTGGTATTGTTTGGCTTGAATCGAATATTGGATTATAATGTTGAGAACTAAAAAGATAGTTTGTTTTTTCGCTTTTGGGGTGATATTTTTGTGTGCTTTTTCTTACAGAAGTTTTGCACAAAATCATCTAAGTTCCCCTTATTCTCGTTTTGGTATGGGGGATATGTCTTTGCGTTCTTCAGGTGCAGTGCTTGGAATGGGACATGTTGGTTATGCACTGCAATCTGCTACTGTAATAAATTTTGCAAACCCCGCTTCATATATTGCTTTTGATACGCTTTCTTGTTTGGTAGAGGGTGCATTTTCTATCAAAACACATACCTTGAGAACGGGTGTGGTGTCTCAAAAAGGCACAACGGCTTATATTGATTATTTGTCAATTGGAACATCTATAACCAAATGGTGGAAAACAGCAATAGGTTATCAGCCTTTCACCAATATGACTTATGACGTTACAATATCTGATACAATTGCATCTTTAGGTTCCTATGAAACCACTTATAGTGGTAATGGCGGTTTGAATGAAATATATTGGGGCAATGCTTTCCAGTTGTGTAAGGGTTTGTCTATCGGAATAAACGCTTCTTTTATCTTTGGTAAATATGAAAAATCAAGAGCATTGAATTTTGAAAACAGCAACGTTGTTAGTGTTCAAATAGATGGTACCAATAGAACCAAAGGATTTTATTTGACGGCAGGTTTGCAATATATGGCACCTATAAAAAATAAATATTTGATAGGTATTGGGGCGGTTTATACACCCTTACTTAAATTTTGGAATAAAAATATTGATTTGATTACGACTTATTTGGGAGATATCAATGCCATTTCTCCAACATTGTTGGATACTTTGTATCCGCAAGAGGAGGTAAAAAAAACTTATCAAATGCCACAATCGGCAGGGATAGGCTTGTCTTGGATAAAACCCGATAAATTTCATTTGGAAGTAGATTTTACATGGACAAATTGGTCAAAATACAAAGAAGCGGGTGTTAGAGATACGGTTTTGACAGATTCTTATAAATTTGCTTTCGGCGGAAGTTTTACCCCTAAATATAATAGTTCCAATTATTTTGCAAGAATAACATGGAATGTCGGTGCAAATTATGAATTGACAAGATTAAAATTTGGCAATACTCAAATTGAACGATTTGGCATAAATTTTGGAGTTGTATTTCCATTAAAGAAGACTAAAACATGTTTGGGCGTAATTTTGGAATATGGACAAATAGGCACTTTGAAAAATGATTTAATAAAAGAAAATTATTTTTCTGTGATGTTGAATGTGAGATTGCATGAAAAATGGTATCAAAGAATAAAATTAGATTAAAATAGAATTAACAACCACTAAAATGATAAAAAAGATGAAGAGAATAGAAAAATTAGCATTGATTGGTTTTGTGTTTTCAATGTTTTCGACAGTAGGATTGGCACAAACAGCAGATGATAAATATGGGAAAGACCCTGAAGAGTGTAAAACAAAAATATCACTATATCGTGAGGTCTTTAAACAAAAAAATTATAAAGAAGCCTATGAACCATGGAAATGGGTAAAGGAAAATTGTCCGATGTCTACTAAAAATATCTTTACCAATGGACCAACCATTTTGGAATATAAAATTCAAGAAGCAGGAACCGATACCGCTCTTAGAGAACAGTATATCAAAGAATTGTTTGATTTATTTGAATTAAGAATTAAATGCTATCCGCAAGATGAAGGTTATTCATTAGGGCGTATTGGCACTTATTTGTATAAGTATTATCCTAAGCAAGAATATCAAAAAATATATGAAATTCTCGGTCAATCTATAGATTTAGATGGAATAAAGACTTCTCCTCAAGTGTTAGATGTTTATTTCAAAGCGAGTGAAATCAAGATGAAGTTGGATAAATTATCCACAGAAATTATGATAGATGCTTATGATAAAATAACAGATGTATTAAATGTACAGATAGATACTTGTGAATTGAAACATGAGGCATCTATGCATGCTATCTATAAATTGAGAGAAGATTTGGAAAATGGAACTATTACTGAAGATGAATATGCTGTAATTTATGAAGAAAGGGCGGCAGATTCTGCCAAAACAGCCAATGAATGGAAACAATATACGAATGTTTCCAATAATTTAGACTTGCGTTTTGCAAAATATGCTCAATGTGATGTCTTGATGGATATTTATGGCAAAAAGTTTGCTACTAACAAAACAGATGAACGTTTGTTGAAACAAATTATTAAATTCTTTGCCAAACAAGGTTGTACTGACAATCAATTGTTTGCCGATGCTGTAGAAGCGTTTTATCAAATTAAACCTACTGCTAATTTGGCATTTAATATGGCAAGAATAAACATGAAGAAAAAATCCTATAATGCCGCCTTGAATTATTTGAATGAAGCCATTGCGATGTATGAAAAAGAATCAGACAAGATTACGGCTTATATTATTATGATAGAATGTCAAAAACAATTAAACCAATATTCAGCTGCAAGAGAAACCGCTTATAAAATATTGAAACTTAATCCGACTGATGGTCGTGCCTACATGTTGATAGGTGATTTGTATGCGGGTTCAATAGGGGCGTGTACAGGAATAGATATTCCGGCTTCGGTTTATTGGGCAGCCGCTGATAAATACAATAAAGCCAAGGCAATAGATCCATCTGTTGCAGAAGATGCCCAAAAACGGATAGCGTCTATTAGTGGTCGTTTCCCAGCTGTATCCA
This sequence comes from uncultured Bacteroidales bacterium, assembly GCA_937892025.1. Taxonomy (GTDB): domain Bacteria; phylum Bacteroidota; class Bacteroidia; order Bacteroidales; family WCHB1-69; genus UBA1205. Next base: position 6,195 of record CALAVA010000166.1, on the reverse strand, counting down.
CTTATTTTCAACTTGGATTGAAAAAAGGAGATTCTTATAAGGTGGGTTGCTGGATAAACGAAACAACAATTATCCGTTAACTTTGCAATGATTGGGAAACGATGGTGTAAACAGAACATGGTAATAATCTTCGGGGTTATTGCCGTGTTTTGCTATAATTGTAGCAATGATATTGCTGTAGTTGCCTCTTTGACTGATAAGCAGAATTTACCTGATGAAACGTCAAAAGATATACATTTGTTAATGAGTACTAATGGTTTATTGACTTATGAGTTTGTTTTTCCCCGTTTAGACCATTATACGTTTCCTGAAAAATATTATGAAACTCCAGAAGGAGTAACTATTGTTTCTTACGATGATTTCGGAGAAAAAAATGTAACTTTAACCGCCGATTATGGTATCAATTATGAGGATAAAAAACGCATGGAAGCCAAGCGAAATGTGGTGATTACCAATCATAAAAATGGAGATGTCATTGAGTCTGAACACATGATATGGGATATGACAGACCATCGTATCTATTCAAAAGGACAAATACGACAAACAAAAACAGATGGGTCTGTATATGTGGGTGATGCGTTTGAATCTGATGAGAACATGGAAAAATATGAGTTGATAAATCCTAAAATTATTTTCTATACTGAAGAATAATAAACAATGGCTGACGAAAAGAACATAAAAGAGGAAAATTTGGTTGTTCTTGGTGCCAAAGAGCATAATTTGAAGAATATATCCTTAACCATTCCGGGTAAATCTTTTGTTGTTATTACAGGTTTGTCTGGTAGTGGCAAGTCCTCGTTAGCATTTGATACTATATATGCAGAAGGGCAAAGACGTTTTTTAGAAACGCTTTCTCCGTATGCGAGAAAGTTTATTGGAGAAATGCAACGTCCTGCTGTAGATAAAATTACGGGGCTAAATCCTGTAATTGCTATAGAACAAAAAACAATCAATCGTTCCCCGCGTTCTACAGTCGGAACAATTACGGAAATTTATGATTTTTTGCGTTTGCTTTATGCAAGGGTTTCTACGGCTTATTCGTATATTACCAATGAAAAAATGGTAAAATATAATGAAAATCAGGTTGTTGAGCTTATAAAAGATAAATATAAAGGTCAAGAGATAACCTTATTTGCTCCAATTGCCAAAGGTAAAAAAGGACATTTTCGTGAAACATTTGAACAAATACAACGTTGGGGATTTGTGCAAGTCAGAATTGATGGAGAACTAAAAGAATTGACCCAACGGATGCAAGTGGATAGATATAAGGCACATTCTATAGAAATAAAAATAGACAAATTGTCTGTAGGTGAACAATCAGAAAAACGTTTGGTAAATTCTATCAAAACTGCTCTAAAATACGGCAAAGGCAGTTTGATGTTAAAGGCGGAAGCAGACGATACTATTGTCAATTATAGTAAATATCTTATGTGTCCGACAAGTGGTATTTCCTATCAAGACCCAGAGCCGAATTTGTTTTCTTTTAATTCGCCCTTTGGTGCATGTCCACATTGTAATGGATTGGGAACAGTGGTGAAGGCTGATATTGAGAAAATAATTCCTAATCCGAAAATATCTATCAATGATGGGGGAATCGTTCCTTTGGGTAAAAAAAACGCTTCGCCCATATTTAGACAATTGGAATATCTATCTCAACGATATAATTTTTCATTAGATAAGCCTATCGCGGATATTCCAGAAGCGGCAATCAATCTTATTCTGTATGGCACGGCCACGCCAATAACCATAAAAAATGCCTCTGGATTAACTTATTATGCTAATTATGAAGGTATTATTAGTTTTATCTCTCAAAATATTGGGGAGGAGGCACCTGCCAATATTCGCAAGTGGGCACAACAATTTATGCAGCTAAAAACATGTGAAGAATGCAATGGTGGACGCTTGAAAAAAGAAGCAACTTATTTTCGTATTGGGGATAAAAATATTGTAGATTTGGCCAATATGGATATGGCTACTTTACAGCAATGGATGTTCAATGTAAATAATTATCTATCTGAACAACAATTGATTATAGCCAAAGATGTTGTGCGGGAAATCAATAAAAAATTGAAATGTCTAATGGATTTGGGAATAGACTATTTAACCTTGAATCGTTCCTCACAGACACTCTCTGGCGGAGAAGCACAGCGGTTGAGATTGGCCACACAAATTAGTTCTAATTTGGTCAATGTCTTATATATTTTAGATGAACCAAGCATAGGTTTACATCAAAGAGATAATCAAAAGTTAATACATGCTCTTCAAGAATTGAAAAATGCCGGGAATGCGGTAATGGTTGTTGAGCATGATTACGATACTATGAAAGCAGCGGATTATATTGTAGATATAGGTCCGGGAGCAGGGCTTAATGGTGGGCATATAGTCGCAGAAGGTACTTTTAGTCAAATATGTAAAACTCATTCATTAACAGGAGATTATTTGTCTGGTAGAAAGTCTATAGCATTGCCTAAACAAAGACGTAAAACCAATGGGAAGGAAATTGTGCTTAAGGGTGTCAAGGGAAACAACCTGAAAAATTTGACTGTACATTTTCCATTGGGAGTGTTTATTTGTGTTACAGGCGTTTCGGGGAGTGGAAAATCCTCTCTTATCAATGGAACCTTGTATCCTATTTTGAGTAATACATACTATCATTCGGCAAAAAATGTTTTGCCCTATGATAAAATTGAGGGTTTGCAATATATAGATAAGGTGATAGAAATCAATCAGCAACCCATAGGTAGAATACCACGTTCAAATCCGGCAACCTATATCGGTGTGTTTGATACTATTAGAAATTTTTATTCGACATTGCCTGAAGCAAAAATACGGAATTATAAACCCGGAAGATTTTCTTTTAACGTTTCTGGCGGACGTTGTGAGGTATGCAAAGGAGCAGGTGTCAAAATTATAGAAATGAATTTTTTGCCAGAGGTTTATGTACATTGTGAGGCTTGTAATGGCAAACGCTACAACAAAGAAACTTTAGAAATAAGATATAAGGGCAAATCTATCAATGATGTTTTGGAAATGACATTTGATGAGGCTGTTGAATTTTTTGCCAATATCCCTTCCATTGTAGAAAAACTAAGAATGGTTGTTAATGTAGGCTTGGGTTATTTACATTTAGGACAAAAATCGACAACTTTGTCTGGTGGAGAGGCTCAAAGAATTAAATTGGCAACAGAATTAAGTAAAAAAGATACGGGCAATACTTTCTATATTTTAGATGAGCCTACGACAGGCTTGCATTTTGAGGATATTCGTATTTTATTGGCTGTTCTTAATCAATTGGTAGATAAGGGGAATACGGTATTAGTTATAGAACATAATATGGATGTTATCAAAACAGCAGATTGGATTATTGATATGGGGCCAGAGGGAGGATATGCAGGGGGAACCCTTGTGGCAAAAGGAACTCCAGAGGATATTGTCAAAAAACAGAACGGATATACCGCTCAATTTTTAAAAGAATATATAAACAAATAAATTAAAGATATGAAAACACTGATTGTTGGCACGGGATATGTCGGATTGGTAACGGGAGCCTGTTTTTCTGAAATGGGAATTCCTACAACTTGTATTGACATAAATGAAAAAAAAATAGAAAATTTAAAGAAAGGGATTCTTCCTATATATGAACCGGGTTTGGAAGATATTGTCATAAAAAATTATAAAGCAGGGCGATTGCAATTTGCCACATCGTTAAAAGATTCTTTAAAAGAAGCAGATGTTGTTTTTTCTGCCGTAGGAACTCCGCCAGACGAAGATGGTAGTGCTGATTTGCAATATGTTTTGGAAGTTGCCAAAACGGTGGGTATGTATATGGACAATTATAAGTTGATTGTTACTAAAAGTACAGTGCCTGTAGGTACTGCACAATTGGTGAAAGAAACCATTAAAAATGAATTGCAAAAACGAGGTTTACAGATAGATTTTGATGTGGCTTCCAATCCAGAATTTTTGAAAGAAGGTGATGCCGTTAAAGATTTTATGAGTCCAGATAGGGTAGTTATAGGTGTGGAAAGCAAGCGGGCTGAAGAAATCTTGACAAAATTGTATCGACCTTTTCTACTCAACAATTTTCGCGTGATTTTTATGGATATTGCTTCTGCTGAAATGACCAAATATGCAGCGAATGCTATGCTGGCAACGCGTATCAGTTTTATGAACGACATTGCCAATTTGTGTGAAAAAGTAGGGGCAGATGTTAATATGGTGAGAAAGGGAATTGGTACTGACAATAGAATCGGCAAAAAGTTTCTATATGCTGGGTGTGGTTATGGCGGTTCATGTTTCCCTAAAGATGTCAAAGCCTTGATAAAAATTGGCGAAAAATATGGAACTCCCATGAAAGTTATTTCTGCGGTTGAAGAGGTAAATGAAAAACAAAAACAGATTCTATATCATAAAGTTAAAAATTATTTTCATGGAAATCTACAAGGGAAAACCATTGCCTTATGGGGATTATCTTTTAAGCCAGAAACAGATGATATGCGAGAGGCACCTGCCTTGGTTTTAATTAGAGAATTGTTGAATGCGGGCTGTAAAATCCAAGCCTACGACCCTGTGGCTATGAACGAAGCCAAACGAATTGTCGGCGATAAAATTCAATTTTGTCAAGATGTATATCAGGCTGTTAATAATGCCGATGCTTTGTTGTTGGTTACCGAATGGAAAGAATTTCGTATGCCTACATGGGAAATTGTTAAAAAGGTAATGAAAAATCCGCTTATTTTTGACGGTAGAAATATTTATGATAAAAAAGATTTGGAAAAACAAGGGTTTCAATATTTTGGAATAGGTTTTTAAGTTTTGTTATATATATATCATAATTTTTAGTATTTTTGCATAGTTCTCGTTTTGTGTTTAACAGACTTCGGCATAAAATGGAAAAGAATAGAATAGAGAAGTCTTAAAATAGAATAAAAATGAGTGTTTTAAAAGAATTTAAAGAATTTGCAGTACGTGGAAATGTAATGGACATGGCAGTCGGTGTTATCATCGGAGGTGCTTTTGGTAAAATTGTTACCTCTTTGGTAAACGATATTATTATGCCATTGATTAGTAAATTAACAGGAGATATTGATTTTTCCAATCTGTTTATCAATCTCGGTAGTGAAAAATATGACACTTTGGCTGCCGCACAAGAGGCGGGGGCTGCTGTGTTTGCTTACGGTAGTTTTATTCAGAATGTGGTTGATTTTCTGATTATTGCTTTCTGTATCTTTTTGATGATAAAAGGTGTAAATAAACTAACAAAAAAGAAAAAAGAGGAACCCGCTCCTGCACCTGCAGAACCAAGCAAAGAAGAAGTGTTGCTTACTGAAATCAGGGATTTGTTGAAAAACAATCAAAAATAAGAAAGTTAGGGATAAAATTATAAATTATATGTGCCTGCAAATGCAGGCACATATAATTTTGCAAGGCATACAACCAACAAAAGATGGATAAGATATGTTTTGTTTGTAGGATATTATTAGTTTGTAGAATTTTATTTAATGCCTGCAAAAAAAAAGAAATTTTTGCAAGAGAAAATATTGATGAACATCAATTCACTATAAAAAAACATAAAAAGACCAACTGCTACTGATTCTATCATTCCATTTACTAAATATGGGGAATTTAGTTGTTCGTTGTGGACGAGGGAAGAATAGCATTTTATGATCCTCTCTTATTTTTATAAGACACAGCAATAATAGTTTTTATTCTTTGATAGTTGTTTCTGCTATGTCAATCGTTTCTATTGAATGGTCTACTAATTTTTGGTAGAAAATAGCATGAGAAATTTTCATATAAGGTATTACCCACAAAAGTCCAATCCCACAAGATAAAATACCGAGTAATATCCAACCGATGAAACTTAAATCCAAAAGGAATAAATCCATTTTGTGTCCTTTCATCATTTGCATGCTTTTATTGATGCAGGCATTAGCATCAAGTTCAGGATTGTCTTGTGCAATGTAAAAAGTCATGGCATAAGAATAATTTTTGATAATACCCGGAATAAAAAATAGTAAAGTCCATAAAAAGACAAAAAAAGTTCTTAGTAGAGATACACTAAGAGAGCGACCATAATTGGCGAAAGTGCTAAACATATTGTTTATCACATATTGCTTGTCCCCACGGATAAAAAGTAGCAGAGCAACTGCAAAAGCAAACTGAAAGGGAATTTCAATAAATAGTCCTGCCAGA
>CALAVA010000165.1 GCA_937892025.1 uncultured Bacteroidales bacterium | reverse complement strand
TTCATAGATGCCATCAAACTGACCTTCAATGGAAGACAACTCTTCAATGTTCTCAACAAGAATATCTGCGCCCTCGTTAATTATATCGAGTTCGCTTACATTTTCGCAATTCAATTCCATCAGCCAATCAGAAGACTTCTTATAAAGTCCATAGAGTTTCAAACGCAAAGTTAATGATAAATCATCATAGAATGTTCCGAAAGGACAATCCAAATCATTGTCAATTTCAATCACATTGTCAAGGCAAGCAAGATTTTCAATATTTTCATTCTTAATCCTTTCCAATGCTGCATTATAAGCATCTTCTTCAACGACTTCGGGCATTTCGCTTTCATCAACAATAACCCTTGTGGTAATTTCAAAAGTGACAAGTTTTGCTACTTTCTTTTTGCTATTGCTTTCTTCCATAGTTTATAATTTTAATTGTTGTTAATTGTACGCATTTGCGTATATGCTATCAATAATCGTGCCAAATTATTCTTTCCGCCATTCAGTAATCCAACTTTCGTATTGGCCACAAACAAAGTCAAAGACTTGTTCAATATCATCGTAGTTCATACGATTTTCCTCGTAGTCATCTGTTTCGGCAATATCTACAGAAAACGACTTCTTTTTTTCTTCACTTTCATATCCATTTATCGTTGTTGCCTTTACCGAATAGACTTGGGAAAAGAGATTTGAATTATATTCGGGGTGGTTGCCTCCGTCATAGGCAATTAAAAGAAACACATCGGAATCATCATCAACTTCCGTCTTTCCTCCCATTTCAGTAAGCATTTCGTTGATAGCAACAACCATTTCAGCCCTAATTTCGGCTTGTTCCTTTCTGTGTGAATTAGCTTTGTTGGAAATCTTGTTGTTTCTTTCAATCATTTCAGTCGCTTTCATAGTTTTTAATTTTAATTGGTTATACAATAGTGTTACTTACAATAATTGTGCCAAATTATTCCCAAATGGAAAGGCTTTTAATATTTTCTTGATTTTCTTTTGTGAGGTTGTCAAACTCTTTCCAATACCCATTGTTTTCTTTGTCAAGCAAATAGGCAAGCAATTCGTTGGATTCATCAAAGTAAACGAGTTGAGCAAGTTCAAGCCCATCATCAATTACTTCATCATAAATTTCAACATACTTTTCATCGGATTCAACACCCGCTTCTCCTTCAGCCTTGATAATGGCAATGATTTCTTCTTTTGTTTTCATTGATTATAATTTTAATTGTTCACTATAATATATGGCAATAATCGTGCCAAAATTAAAATTCCACATACTTATATCCATAAAATTCTTCTTTACTCCAAGAATAGAGTTCAGTAAATGGGATTCTATTGTTGAATACAATTTCGTGTTGTCTTATATCTTTATAGTTGCAACCTACCATTTTTTCAACCTTTACCTCAAAATTTTTGTCAAAAATTGGATTATTGACAAACGATATAAATTCTTCCCTATTGTTGGCAATAAAGCATTTATCTGCTTTGTTATTGTAAGGTGTAATTATAATTGGAAATAATACAATATCTTTAATTACATTGTATTTGTAATAAAGATTATATTGGTTTTTGCCAATCCTTGCGCCATCTATTTCTACTCCGCTTAAATCATTGATATAATTCAAACAGCCATAGTCATAAGGGTAATTGGCATAAGTCCATCCGATAATTTCCTTAAAATCCTGTCTTGTAAGTTCCATAGTATGTGCTTTTAATTGTTCACTATAATATATGGCAATAATCGTGCCAAAACGCAAAAAAGGCGGTACAAAATTGCGCCGCCAAAGGAAAAAAGTAATGTATTTCTTTAAATGCAGGGTAAACTTCTATTTTCTTCAATGATAGGTTTGAGTTTCTTTGCAAGTTCAACACTCGCTTTATTCCTATCATCGTAATATTGTTTATCAGCCATTTTCTCAATGAATAATACCACCATTTGCATAAATGTTTGTTGAAGTGTAGGATGGTCATTAGCCATTGATTTTGCCAATTCTTCATATTGGAATCCAAAATCATTGACCATTTTTTCAACTTGCTTGCGGAAAAATTCGTGTCTATCGTTATGCTCTTTGTATGTGGCCCATTCGTACTCGGTAAGTAATTCCTTAAATGCTTTCTTTTGTCCTTCCGACAAATTATCGGATTCAAGCATTGATTTGATTTTTTCGCAAAGTTCGTTATTTCTTTTCATAATATGTGCGTTTTATTGGTTAGACATTTTTTAATAGTTCAACAATTCGTCAATTTGTTCAAGGATAACTTCGTCATCGTCATTCAGACCACAATCACAAGTTCCAACATAGTCATCGTAATTGTCGCCAATGTAAAGGTCGCACCAATGATAACCATCCTCATCAACAATCTCGTTTTTCAGTAAGCACTCGCCAAAAGAGGTGTCGATAATTCTGTGCTTCTCTGATATGTTCTCGACACGCTTAACATAGACTTTATCGGCTTTTTCTCCGATTTCAGCGGATGTCATACTATCAAATGTTTCCAAAGCCTCTTGCTCTGAATTAGCCATTAATTCCATAGTCATTTCGTAGGTGATTTTAAAGATAGCCATATTCTGTATTTTTATTGGTTCAACAATTCGTCAATTGGCCATTCGATTTCAGCACGGCCACAAAATGTTTCGTAGGTTGTCAATTGTTCACCTTGTTCTTCGATTTGGTTAGCAAGCTCTCTCAAAAAGTCAGCCGTGAAGCCATAATCGGTTGTAATAGTCAATGCCACTTGTTTGTATTCCATAATTCTAATTATTTAAGTTCAAGTTTTACCTATCAAAAACTATGCCAAACTACAAGAAAAGCGGAATACTTTTTTTGCACCGCTTTCAGACATATTAGCAATTTAATGATTTAATTTACTTCAAGTTCTTCTACATAACCCTCCCAATAATCTTCATAACAATTAAAATCAAGGCAACAATGCATTTCGTTGTTAGACCATTTAATGTTCCATTCTTTGCCAAAGAGTTTTGTAAACTTTTCTTCTATCTTTTTGACTTCTTTACAAAGTTCTTCCCTTGCCTTTTCTTTGGATTCAAATAGTTCATTGTATGTATTTGCTTCAAAATGATTGCTATTTGCATATTGGCATTGCAAAAGGTACATTTTCTTTTTTGGCGCATAAAGTTTACAAACTTCATCATAAGAATTGATAAACCATTCTTTATCCTCATTTTTTGTCTTGAATGTACCAACTTCTTTGACATCCTCAAATTCCATTGAAAAAATATGGACATCGCAAACATCCTTATTATCGGTATATGACAACAAGCAATAGAGTTCATCGTGTTCGTCTGCATCGTTAATGGCAAGTTCAAAATCACCATAGACAATCATTGTCAGTTTGTCACCATCTTTATAAAGTCTTGGTTTCTTTGTGTCAGCATCAACAATAACAAAATCCCTCTTATATCCATCCGACAAGGAACGAATGTCATCTTCATCAAGATTAAGAAGCAAACACCAACGATTTTCTAAATCAATGTCTTCGCGATTGACATCATCAAAGAAATTACTGATATTGCAAAAGTAACTTGATTGTGAAGTACTTGACATATCATAGAATGACAAAGTGTCAGTTCCAAATTGTGCAATAAGCATCATAAGTGCCATTTTCGACTCTTCCTTATTGGAAGTATCAATATACTTGAAAGTTTCATCAGGAAATCCAACCATTTGGCCGGCCATTTCGGAAATAGGATAAGTTACTAAAAACATAATGTGTAATTTTTAAAGGTTAGACGATTATACTTTATACAAAAATTGTTCCAAACTTTTCAATTACTCAAAAAATTCTCCCAAATATCCACTAATTTCTTCAATTAGTTCGCCACCAAGTTCAACATATTCTTTCAATGTGACATCGTGGTCAAAGTCATTGTTAATGTAGTAAACGCATCTTGTAAGGACTTCATAGATGCCATCAAACTGACCTTCAATGGAAGACAACTCTTCAATGTTCTCAACAAGAATATCTGCGCCCTCGTTAATTATATCGAGTTCGCTTACATTTTCGCAATTCAATTCCATCAGCCAATCAGAAGACTTCTTATAAAGTCCATAGAGTTTCAAACGCAAAGTTAATGATAAATCATCATAGAATGTTCCGAAAGGACAATCCAAATCATTGTCAATTTCAATCACATTGTCAAGGCAAGCAAGATTTTCAATATTTTCATTCTTAATCCTTTCCAATGCTGCATTATAAGCATCTTCTTCAACGACTTCGGGCATTTCGCTTTCATCAACAATAACCCTTGTGGTAATTTCAAAAGTGACAAGTTTTGCTACTTTCTTTTTGCTATTGCTTTCTTCCATAGTTTATAATTTTAATTGTTGTTAATTGTACGCATTTGCGTATATGCTATCAATAATCGTGCCAAATTATTCTTTCCACCATTCAGCAATCCAACTTCTTTTTGCACAAATTGGATATGTTTCCATTGCTTCTTTCAAAGTTTTGCAATTGGTGTTAAATGAATAGGGATTACATTTCAATCTAATGTGTACTTCCATAGTTATTTTAATTGTTATTATATACTCAAAAATTATGCCAAAGTGTTACAATTCAAGATATTTGTAGCCGACAAATTCATCTTTTGTAAAATCGTAAAGTTCATCAAAAACCAAACGATTGGGGTATTTGATTTCTTCGTTGCGGATTTCTTGGCGGCTCATACCATCAAGGCGTTCCGTCTTTACACACAAATCCTCCGTGAAATAGTACATTTGGCAATGATGTTCAAGCCATTCGTCAAGTTCCTTTTCGTTGTGGACGGTAAACCTACCTCTTCCATATGTAATAATGATAGGGAAAAACACCTTGTAATCCAAAATGTTGTATTTGTAATAGAAGCCAAAGTGCATACCCAATATCATTGCACCCCCAATAGATGCGACTGAATTGCAATCTTTAAGGCTCAAACTGCAATCTTCAAGCGGCTCATTGGTTACATTCCAACCAATCTTTTCTTTGAATTTGTCGTATGAAATACTCTCCATAATTTTGAATTTTAATTACACTACAATATACATCAAAATCCGTGCCAAAATGATACTTTACTTAGTACTCTCTCGTTGCATAGATATTTCCGTTCTTGTCACGGACTTGATACTCTGTTGTAGTGTAGTTCTTACCAAGAATTTTCCTATTTGCTTCTGCTGTCAGTCCAATCTTTACAAAGGTGTTGATAATCCCTTCCCAAGAATAGATAAACTCTGCTGCTTTTAACCTTTTGAATGAAATCGGACACATAGGATAGAATCTCTTTTCGTTCTTCTCTCTTTTATAAATTGCAAGGAAAGATGTTACTTGTTTGTTCATAGTGCGTTTGTTTTAATTTGTGTATTTAATTATTTACAAAAATCGTGCAAAAATCTTAATTATGAAGTGATTTTTCGTAATCTTTTCCGCTTATTCTAATATATCATAATTGAAACTATTAACTAAAAATCCATACTCATTTGATAATTCATCGGCAAGGCTATCAATTTTGTTTTTAATTTCTTGAATAACATTAGTTTTAATCGGAAAGAATTTTTCTTTTGGTAAACAATCTTGAATTTCTTCAATTGCTTTTTCCACTTTTTCGTTGTCAATATCTTCATCGTCAAAGTCAATATCAACATCCGAAGGCTCAATACACCAATCAATGCAGGAAACTTGAATACCACTTATCATAGTTGGAAGAATGTCATTACTAAGATTAATCTCTTTTTTCATAGCGTTATTATTTATTTCTACTCTATTATAGCAATAATCGTGCCAATTTTCGGATTTCAATGTTTTTTTTTCGTATTTTTTTTCCAAAACCATTCGCCACAATATACTGCAAAATCCGTACCAAAAATTACAATTTCAATTAAAAAAGATAAAAAAAGCGTCTCACTTTACAGCGAGACGCACCACCAATTAAACAATAAACCACTATGAAATTTTCTCAATGTAATCCGTTTCTGCAATTAAGATACGGACGCAATCATTTGCTTCGTAACCCTCGTTATATGCGTCATAAGAGGTTTCGGTTTGCATTTCTGTGTCATACACAATGTCACCCTTTACTTGTTCTTCCTTTTCGTTTTCAACTTCATTCTCAAAGATAATTCTTGCAGTTTCCTTATCGAAGGTTGTAGCACACACTTTTATGTCAGTGTTGAAATCGTAACTGCAAATTTTGATAATTGCAAACATTTTCTTTTGGGGTTTCACTCTTTCAAGCGCATAATGCCAAGCATCAATGATTAGATTATCCAATTCATTCTCAAAATTGTTTTCTGCATAGGTTTCACAATCATTATCATAGATAATATCAATGGAATAGTTGCCATCTTCATTTTGATACAAAGAAAGCATTGTGTTATATGCCTTCAAATCATTGTTCGCAATTTCAATTGTGTTCTTGTAAGAATTTCTAAAATTCATAGTGTATGTTTTTAATGGTTAAACTTCGATTTATTACTTACAAATATCGTTCCAAAGTGTGCGCTCGGTGGGACTCGAACCCACGACTCCCACATTAAAAGTGTGGTACTCTACCGACTGAGTTACGGGCGCATATTAGTAATGATTTCAATTTTCTATTTGGTGGAGGCTCTTATATAATTACAAATTACAGATTATTACTTAATTTTAGTTTGTTTTGGGCTTATCTCTCGGTCGCATACTATAATTAAATTTAATGGTTAAACTTCGATTTATTACTTACAAATATTGTGCCAAGATTTACATTTCGCTTGAATCAAGGAAAAGAAATTTTCCACTCTTCAAACCTTCTCTGCGTTCATTTCCATTCCAACCACACCAAGTCGTACAATACTTTGATGTAGTGGTAGAATAATCGTGACAATCGGTTAGGTACAACTTGTCCCCAATACGAATACCAATAAGGGAATCATAGGATTGGAAAGCGTTTCCGTGTTCAAAGATAATTTCATATTGGTTTCTCACAGCCTCACCGCTTCTATCGGAAATAATAGGGCGAACTCTAATGAAACGACCAAGTTTCTTTTTGATTACTGATGTCTTGTACTTCTTCATAGATTATTAAATTTAATGGTTAAACTTCGATTTATTACTTACAAATATCGTGCCAAATCAATAGTTTCTTTCACGAATTTTGTCAATTATATCAAAATCTTGTTTTAAGTCCTCATAAATCTTACGGATAGTTTCCTCATCCAATGAATCTAAATTAGCAAGTCCATACTTTGTTTTGCCAACGAAATACTTCACAAGATATTTTCCGTCATAGCAATACATAATATAACAATACTTACCACAACTCTTTGATAATGGAGTACCTTCAATATCTTGCAGTAAGGTCTTAATCCATTCAAGCATTTTCTTCTTTGTCATAGTGTTTTGTTTTTAATTGTTCGTTATAATAATATACAAAAATTGTTCCAAAAAAGAAAAAAGTCACTCAAAAAAGTGGATTTTTTCAATCGGTGTACTCGGTTTCTCCAACGGAATCAATATCTGCCTCTTGTTTTTCTTCATCAACCCATTGCAAAGTGCCATATCCGAAACATTTAGGACATTGGTCTGCGCCATAAGGCAACAGCATTATCTTCCCACATTGAGAGCATTTTACCCAATCGCCCTCTTCTACACCTTTATAAATAATAGTCTTGCCATCCATAGTTTTTTCGTTTTGTGTTCGCTATAATATACAGCAACAATCGTACCAAATTAGTAATCTTATTGAATTTTTTGTCCGTTTTTGCTTTTAGATGGATTTCCAAGTTTTTTCCATAAGTTCGGAAAGTTGTTGTTTCTTCAACTTCATAAGGTCTACCTTCCAATAGACATTTGCTCCCGACCACGGTCTTAACATAAGGCTGTCATTAAGGCAAAGACAATATCCGTGAAATCCCCACCTTTTGTTTTGAAAATTGTATTCAGAAACGACAACCTCCATATTGGGATGCTCTTTGAAGGTTTTTTCAATCTCGTTGACCATTGCTTGCTTTGTCATTTTGTGTGCCATAGTGTTTGCGTTTTGAATGTTCAATTCAACTATAATCAAATATTGTGCCAAAGTTTTTACAAATTACCAATATTCTTGCCATTCTTTGCCATCTACAAAAGTTTTTTCTTCAACTTCTTCATCATCATATAGGTTTGGATTGCAGTCAACATATTCAACTGCATCTTCAATTGAATCTGCTTCAACCTTATAACACTTTTCGGTTGTGTACCTTTTTACAATTTGGAATATCATAGTGACTAAATTTTAATTTGACATCCTATTGCAGTGAAACGCAGTCCACCTTAACATATCGTTCTTATTGTTATTGGCCCACTTCAATTCGTTGACACATTCCGCAACAAGTATTGGTATTGTACCTTCAAGCCCTTCTTTCCTTAATTGTTCAAGGACATCCATAATTGCTTCTTTGTAATCCATAATGATAATTTTAATTGGTTATGTACTACAATAATATACAATAATTGTGCCAAAATTGCTTTTAATTGATACTATTTGCAAGTTTTTCTACCTAAGCTTCCAAATCGGGCATTTTCTCGGTGTCAGTCAAATAGATTCCGCTATCCTCAACCCAACCCATTTCTTGACTAATAAGAAACTCAATGGATGACTCGTTGTCACCCGTTGCTTCACGAAGCCTTGCTTCATCAACTTCAATTGTAAGTTTGTAGTTCATAGTTTTGTGTTTTTAATGGTTAGACAATTTTATTCTTACAATAATTGTTCCAAACTACTTATTTCTATCGTAAAAATCAGCAAAACAAATGCAAAGAATGGCAATTGCCATAAAGCACATCACGAAAAACATACACACCACAAACGCAGGTGACTGAATGGAAACTTGCCACATTGTCAGTGCTATAATGGCAATCGTAAGAATGAATGAAAAGATAATTGATAAGACTTTCATTGTGTTTAATTTTAATTGGTTACTATCTTACTACATCAAATTTCGCGCCAAACTAATCCAATGTTTCAGTGAATATTGTGCAGCCATCAATGTAGAAATCTTGTCCGTTTTCGTAGTGCTTCAAGTTTTCAAAATCTTCTTTGTCTTCGCAGTAGAAAAGAATTTGCTCATCGTACTTTTCAATGTAAGGGCAACCAATGGCAATGATGGTTTCCTCTTCACTATTGTCATCTTTCCAACGGATTGTAGTATGGGCGTATTTGTGCATAATAGCCTCTTCTTTTTTCTCTACATCTTTCAAGGCGTTTTCATCAAGCCATTGAATAGCCCTTGAAAGTTCCTCGTATCTATCACTGCCAAGCGGCTCTAACGCACGAATGAAAACAAGTTCTTTTTGAATAAAGTTTTTCATATCTTTAATTTTAATTGATTACTCTATTATTATATCAAAAATCATGCCAAAATAAATGAATCATTATTTGAATTGTTATCAAAGTGGAAAGTGGAAAATTTGCTATTATCGCCAAACGACAAACTCATTCCACCAACCAAATTAAAATTGCTGATTACATCATCAATCGTTTTAAAAGTTCCGTGCATCATTTCTTTGCGTTTTTAGATTACACTATAATAGTAAACAATAATCGTGCCAAAAAAGAAAAAAGCCACCACGAAAAGTGACTTTTTTATTGAATGTTTGAAAAAAAATCTTATTTTTTAAGCGGTAATCAATTTGAGATAGTAGGATTAGATAGGTATGTGGAAGATAATCCTCATTTTGGACATCGATTTACATTAAGTGGAAAAGAAACTTATGCTCGTATCCTTGTTCGACACAAATTGTGTGGGTGATAAAAAAATGCCATACGCAAGAATATTGATAATAAGGATAAAGAACCAATAGACTATTTTTTTCCGATTAAATAATCAAAGGGCGAGAGTAAACAATAAATTAATGTATGCGAGATTGTTTATTAGGCGCATTTCCTAATTAATATCCTTGCGTATGGAACAATAGGATGGTCATTTTCATCAACCATATACAAGTCGCCATCAACTTGACCTCTTTTTTGCACCTCTTTCCTATATTGCTTGTGATTAGGCTTATAAGGTCTTACACCGATTTCCAAGCCCAAATTGGCAATCCCTAAGCCCACTATCTCAAATTGATTAGGGCAATACTTGTCAAGGAAAGTAATCGGAACACCCATAACGCCGTCGTAATCTTCGGGAATATCGGTTACTTTGTCAACATTGATGGCATCGTAATTGTCATATTTCGGATAGTCAGTTGGATTATACTTGCGGTATAAGTCCAAAGGTTGGTTTCTCTTATTGTGCGGAATGTTTGTAAACCAAGTGATTGCAGGAACTTTGCCATATTTCTTTCCATTTTTGTCCATTTCATCCCACTTTTCGTAAGAATCGGAAAGTTGGAATTTCATAGTCTTGTTAGCGGAAAAACCCAACCAAAGTTCATTGTTTTTGATATATGGGAAGATTTCCTTATAAGTGATTGCATTGTTATTGCCCAAAATCAAAAACTTCTTATTGTAGTCCATAAGTTGTTTTACATAGTCCCTAAACAAAGAGAAGGGAGGATTTGTGACTACTACATCGGCTTCTTTGAGGAAAGCAATACATTCTTCGGTTTCATAACCGCCATTCCCTTGCAGTTGGATAACTTGAATTTCGTTATCGTCAACTTTGCGGTTTCCGTTCTTATCACCCTCATAGACATAAGCAACTCCGTGTCCGTCTTTCTTGTAACCTGTTGTAATAAGTTTCTTCAAACCAAATCTTTCAAAGTTCATTGAGAAGAATTTGAAAAAGTTGGATTCTCTTGGGTCATCGCAATTACAATAGACCACCTTGCCATTGAAAAAGTCCTTGTAATTGTTCAGTTCTTTCTCAATATCGGAAAGTTGGGTATAAAATTCATCGTTCTTTGCGTTCTTTGCAGCGTGAAGGTTATTGTTCTTTGCCATATCTTTTAAATTTTAATTGTTGTTTTTATAAATAGGTTAGACACGATTATTACTTACAACAATCGTGCCAAAACCTTTCAAACAATATAAAAAATAGGAAAATTTTTAGTCTGCTTTTCCGCTTTTCACTCCATTACACTTTTTGCAAAGCATTTGGAGGTTGTCAAGTGTAGTTTTTCCGCCTCTCCACCACGGCACAATATGGTCACCTTCCATTTCGGAAAATTCGTGGTGTTGTCCACATTTAGGGCAAATTCCGCCTTGTCTTTCATAGGCAGTTCGTTTGTCATTTGCTGAAAAACTTCTCTTTGAAAGTTTTCTTGCAATGTACTCATCTTGCCCACTCAAAACATACTCATAGATACCTTTCTTATCGGTAACTTCTTCGTTCTCCATCAATGACTTGACAATTTCTTCAAGTTCAATAGGATTATATATATTTTCGCCATAGGTCTTGTAGAGTTTGCCCCAATTCACACTTTGCATTTCCTTTCGGTATTTTGTGAAAGTGCGTTCAACCCATTCAATAACCTTGCGATAATGGTTGTAGAGTTCATCGGAATTTTCGTCAAATTGGTGTTGTGCCATATATTCGGCAATGTTGCCTTCGGAAATCCAATCAAGTGCGGTTTCAAGGAAATCTTGTCTAATAGGACTACCTTTCACATACTTGTTTCCGATATTGTAGGCAACGCAGTTATTCTTGGAAAATCTTTGCTTTGCGCTACTCAGCCACTTGCCGACATAGTTTGCGTTAAGTAGTTCTTGGTCAGTCAGTTTCTCACCTGCAATGTTGATAGTTCTAAACCAATCAAGTCTTTCTTCATCGTTGCCTTCACAGACATAGATAAATAATTTATATGACTTGAATTTGACTTGTTCAACCTCGCTCATATTGTGGAAATAAATTGGGTTTCCGTTTTTGTCTTGGATTGAAAACTCGCCACTGACAAATTGACAGAAGGAGATGGTTCTTTGCTGACCATCAAGGAGTTCGTAAGTGCCATTTGAGTTTTGCACCCAATACATTACATTAAGCGGAAAACCTTTGAGAATGGTGTCAATGACCGCATTTCTTTGTTTGTCCTTGTAAACAAACTCTCTTTGATAGGCAGGTCTAATGTTAAGCAATCCGTTGTAACCGACAATGCCCTCTTCGTTGTTGTCCTTATAACCTTTGGCAACTTCACCAATGGTAACTTCTTTCAATTTAATTTCCATAATTTCCTATTTTTAATTGTTCACTATAATAATACGCAAAAACCATGCCAAAAATTTACGAAAATGTAAGTCTTGGCTTGTAATTTAATTCTTTTTCTTCCAAAAAATTATAATTTAAAACCCGTTTATCGTTATTGTAAAGCAATGCAGTCTTGACAAACCTTTTTATTGTATTCTTGTCCGCTCCTTCAATGGTGGCAATGTCAAAGGCAATGGTCTTTTCAGTTGAAAACATCTTGTTTTCTCTGCCAATGGCAATGATAGTGCTGCCCTCTTCAATCATTATTGTGTTGTCAATGAATAGAAGTCTTTGATTGTTTCTTTTGCGATACTTCGTAAACATAGTATTTGTGTTTTAGTGTTCACTTCAATATAATACAAATTTTATGCCAAAAATGAAAAAAGCCACTCCGTAGAGCGACTTTTTTCTTTATAGCAATCTTGCATGGGGTCAATTTAACTTGCTAATCTTGTATCGTACTCCGACACCATTTGCCGTGACAAATAAATCCGTCTTTTTAAGCAATGGAATATAGCCAACAATACAAGTTATGCCACCCGCAACAGCCAACCCAATACCAAAGTAAGTTCCAAATTGACTATTGTGTTTTGCACTTTCATACGCAATAAGTCCACCCGCAAGTGACGTACCAATGCCAATTAGTTCAGTAGTGGCGAAATTGTTGAGCATTTTTCTATTGTCGTACATAAGTCGTTGAGGATTAACAACATCATACTCAATCTCAATCCGTTTGAACTCGGTTGTTTGCGAAACGGCATCGTAAGCCGAAAGTGTAACCACTTCAACATTTGTGCCATTCGGGTTCGTTGGGTGAAGCACCATATCGTATTTGCCATTGTCAAAGCGAATAGTAGGCGTTTGAGCAAAGCCAACAAGTGTAGTGGCAAAGATGATTGCAATTAAAGTGATAATTTTTTTCATTTTGATTTAGATTTAGTTAATAATAATGTGTGTTTGGACTTTAATTATAATCAAAAATCGTGCCAAAGTTAAAGTTCTTCGGTGAACAAGATGCAGCCGTTAATGAAAAAATCTTCTCCGTTGTCATACTCCTTCAGTTTCTCCAACTCTTCCTCGTTCTCCCATTGTAGAATGTCTTTCATTTCAATTTCAAGGCTTGCTGAAATGGCTTCAAGCTCGCCATCAGTCACTCCATCAGTGCAGAAAGGGCAAGGCATACTTTCAAGGTAATCCCTCAAATCCTTTGCGGTCATTTGCTTTCTTTTTGCCATAGGTCTTTGTTTTTAATGTTCACTATAATATAACACAAAAATCATGCCAAAAGTGCCATGTGAAGGTCATTCATGTTAAAACCTTCAGCCCATTGCTGCAAGCGGTCAATCTCATCGGCTATCTT
This sequence comes from uncultured Bacteroidales bacterium, assembly GCA_937892025.1. GTDB lineage: Bacteria > Bacteroidota > Bacteroidia > Bacteroidales > WCHB1-69 > UBA1205. The sequence goes on along the minus strand of CALAVA010000165.1, from coordinate 31,791 downwards.
ACGTTCTTTCTCGCTGCCATAGGGATTGTAGCCATAGCGGTCTTTGAGTTGAGCAATTTCTTTCTGACCGAAATTTTCATAAAGTCCATGCTTCTTTGCTTTCTCGGTCATTTTAATTTGAAAGTTCTTTAATGTAATCATATCAATTAGATTTAGTATTCACTACAATAATATGCAAATACCATACCAAACTATACGAAAAGCGGCACAATTTCTTGCACCGCCATTATTTTTTTTTGTTGATTAAATTTCAACTTCCAAACTCACCTTGTCAATCCAAATCTTGATGTTGGTGTCGGGTGCGTTTTCATCTTTGACTTCAATGGTGTCGCAAGTTCTTGTCTCTTTCGGCTTGAAATCTTCAATCTCCTTGAATGTTGCAATCCATTCATCAGCCTTTTTGTTCATAGCGGCTTCGGCTTCTTGCTCGTTGCTGTGGGCTGTCGGATTGTTGTGGTATTCAACTCCATCAACAAATTCAGTCATTGACATTACGAAAAAAGTTGCTTTAATTTTCATAGTTTTGTGTTTTTAATTGGGTTAATAAATAATGTTCACTACAATATTGTACAAAAACTATACCAAAGACAAAAAAAATCGGCAATTTATTGAAAAAAGCCGATTTTTATGGATAATAATTTGTTTTGTCAATTAGAATACTTCGCCATTGAGCCATCTTGTGTGCCTTTCGCTATAACATTGCGGCTTAGGGTTTACATAGGCTTCCGTGAAACTAAACCTTGTTGGCTTTCTTTTGGAAATATCACCGCTTTTGTGTGTGTTTTTGTGCAAGTCGGTAAAATACTCTTGACTTACATCGTTAAACACTTTTCCTCCATCAAATTCAAAGTCGATTGAGCCGTCTTGCGTCACATACTTCGGCTTGCCGTTTGGTGCTTGTACCAAGAAAGAATCTTGATTGTACTTTTTACAAAGATATAATCCGAAATTGTACAAATCATCAAAATTAAGGTTGTTCCCTTTCTTGTCCTTGTTATAGATTATAAACGAGCGTTCATAGACAGTTGTTTCTTTTTCAGTGCCCAAGTTTTCCTTAAAGCCACCATAAGTCGGAGTATAAGAGAATCCCGATTCCTTTATGTCCTTTATAATTGACTTCACTCTTGTCTTATTGATATATGCCAATTTGTCATATTCACCTTTTGACTTCGTTGGGTCAATTCCAAAATCAGAACCACCTCTACACGGGCTTATTACTATATACCCATTGTCCGAATGTGTTGATATAATTCTCTTAATATTGTTCTCACTAATTGGAACTAAATTCCCATTATTATTTGTCTTTCTATAATCGTCAAGAAAGTTTCTAATTGTAGTACTAACTGCTTCTTCAATAATGTTTTTCATTTTATTTTTTATTATAAATATTTAAACATAAAAAATAGTTCCTTTGCAATCAACTATGTACGCAATTGCGTATATGTGTTTTTATTCATTTTCCATAATTTGGTCTGTTAATGATTTAATTGCAGCCCAAACATTTTCCTCATCACCAACCACCGCCATAAACTTCTCATACTCCCTACGGCAACCATTTTCAACTTGTTTAATCAAAGACGCATCTTTTTTTTCATCGTAGCATCCACGAATTTCATCGTTAAGATACATTGAAATATCGCACAAGACACAATACAATGCGTCACAAAGAGCCTCCTCGTTCAACTTCTTCACATTGTTTGAAAAGTTCAAATGTGAATCGTGGAATGTCACACTCATTTTTCCGTGCTCACTCCAAATCTTCAAATTAAACATATAGTGAGGAAACATAAATTGTTTGTTGCCATTGCTTGCACCCTTCATTGTTGCAGAAACATTGATTGTGCCAATACCTTCTATTTCAAATTTAATAGTGTTATTCTTCATTGCTTTTGATTTTAATTGTTCACTACAATATAGAAGCAATAATCGTGCCAAAGTGTTCACTTAACGAGGTGAATAAGCGCATAAACGCCACCAATAAGCATAATTTTGTCCTTTCTAATATAGTGGTAAGGGTCAATAAATGCGAGGACTTTACATTCTTTGTCCTTATAGAATTTCATTCCCCATCCATAGATGGGCTTACCCATACAAGTTCCGATTTGTTCTTTTGACTTCTTTCCGTAGAGTTCGCAGATGTATTTTTCCATAGTTATTTTTTTAATGTTCATTATAACATAACACAAAAAGTGTGCCAAACCCGCAAAAAAATCGTAATCTTTTGAGAAATTTACAACAAAAAGCACAAAATATTTGAAACAACTTTATTCTTCGTGAAACGCATTCCAAATGCAAAGTACCATATCAAAGTCTGTTGCTTCGAATGTATCGGCATACCATAGTCCACCATTTCCAAGTACAAAGGCAATTTTTCCATCGACATAGGAAATTGCAACCACACCACAATGTTCTTCGTTCAAAGGTTCAAATTCTTCTTTGCAGACAGAAAAATGGGATTCAATGTCAGTAATCATCATTTTAACGGCTTCTTGTTTGTGGTTATTAATGTCAGCGCAGTACTGACTGATTAATTCAAATGTAGTTTTAGATTTAAACATAATTATTTGTTTTAATTGGTTAGACGATTTAATACATTACAAGAATCGTGCCAAAATTATGATTTTCCTGCTGTAAAACCAACCATTTTTTTGCCATCGTTTGTGTTTCCGTCAATGATTTGCATTGTCTTTAATCGCTCATTACAATGCAATTAAAAAGGTATTCCATTTCAATCAATCAAAATTATTTATCAATTTTTTCTTGAAATCATCGTAAGCGATAGCATACGACTCATCGCTACAGCCAACATCACTAATGATTGATGCAAATGCAAATAAAAGTCTTTGTTCGTGCCTCTTGATTTCCTCATCCTTTTGGGTAAGTGCTTTCATCACCGCTTCATAGGTTTCTTTGTTCTTCTTGGAAACAACTTTTGCAATATCTTCGTTCTTCATTTTATTATAATTTAAATTACAATTCAATAACATACAATAATCGTACCAAAATTACATTTTCTCAATCTTAACTCCGTTTCTTTTTTGAATAACTTTCAGTTTTAAAAGGTCAAGGACGACAAAAGGCACTTTGTAAACCCTAATACAATAGTGCGGGTTTTTGCGATGCTTTCCTCTCTTGTACACTTGAATTGTGTAAACCCAAGCACAATTATCTCTTGATGTAAAACTTTCTTGATATGCACCATAAATGCCATAGCAATTTGCTGTAGGCAATAGTCGGAATGTGTTGTAAAGGTTATCCATTGCATCTTTTTTGGTTCCTTTACCCTCTATGATTGAATAAGGCTTAATCGTGAATTTCATTTTATTTTCAATTTTAATTGTTTATAATTGTACGCATTTGCGTATATGCTATCAATAATCGTGCCAATTTTTACTTTTTCACTGCTCTATCGTAAAGTTTTACGCTCTCTCTCGTATAGACAATGCAACAACCTGCAAAGTGAATGATGTTTACACTTGCTTCGTGGCGGAAAATGTATTTAGCAATCCAAACGGGATTGATTTTGTCGCCACCTTGACCTCGGTGCAATTCAATCATTTCCTTATAGCCGTTGCTATTGGAAACCCACCATGCGCCATGATTGGACTTGAAATGACTATCCAACATTGCATTGATTCTTGAAATCCTTTCTGTCTTTTTCATAGTTCTTTATTTTTAATTTGATAGATAACTATATCCTTACAACAATCGTACCAAACTAACTTTTTTCCTCGTAAAATTCTTCAAAAGTTTTGCAAATAAGATAGATTGACAAAAAACTCATTGCAAAAAACATACATACCACAAAGATATGAGAACCAATGGCTATCTGCCACATTGTCATTACAATAAGACAAATTGTCAGCAAAAACAAATATATAATTGATAATACTTTCATTTTAATTTACTCCTTATGAAATAACAACATCTTCTTGTTCATCGTCAAAGAAACTCAATTCTCTTTTTAATTGTCTTACATTCATAGTATTTAGATTTTAATCGGTTAAACACTTTAATTATAATCAAATATTATGCCAAACTTTTTACAAAAGTTCATTTTCAAGGACTTCGCACAACCTTTTTACATTACAAAGAAGGCAATATCCCGTAGCACAAAATTTGCATTCCTCATCTGCATACAAGTACAAGTTTCCACATTCCTCTTTCAGCATAATGTTACGATTCTTGTAAGTTTCCGCAAATGTCATAACAACTTCTTCAAATTTAATTCCTTCCATAATTCTATTATTTTAATTTACTACTCGCCAAATAATACATCAAAAAGTGTACCAAATTAATAAAAAAAGCCGAAAAAATTTGGGATTCTTTCGGCCAAAAACACAAAATATATGAAACAACTCTACTTTATTCTTCGTTAAAACTAAACCAAACGCAAAGGACAATATCAAAGTCCTCCACCAAAAGTTTCGGCATAGGTCAGTTCGCCATCTGCGTCAACAAAGGCAATTTTTCCATCAACATTAGATAATTTAATATTTACAAGAATCTTTCCAAAGAATTAATATCAATAATACATTTTTTCAATTCTTATAGCTTGTTTTTTTATTTCTTCTTCATTTTTAAACCCATCAACTTTGATTTTTTGTGCGGCAATAGTTTTGAAGCCCGAGCCATCGTAACCTTCAATGTACTTTGTTCCCTTTGGAATTATACAATCAACAACGAGTTCATTATGACATTGATTTATGCAAGCATCCCATTTATAAGCGTAAGTGTGAATTACACCACCAAAAATTAAATACTCACCATTTTCTCCTTTTTTTGCTTCCAAATTTCCAAGCGCAGAAAACTCTTGTTTTCCCAATAACACATCAATTGGTACGATTGTACATTGGTGAGGCGTTTCAAAATTAATTTCATCACCAATAAGAAAGAATGCTACTCTCTTATAACATTTAATATCTTCTTTTGCTACCTTTAACCTTTCTGTTTTAGTAACTAAGCACATAGTTTTTTGCTTTAATTGTTCGCTATAATAATATACAAAAATTATTCCAAATTAATTAAAACCTATTACCTTAACTCCACACACGGATATTTAATTTTTCATTTCCCTTTTTCAATCCAAAAACTTCAATTCTTTTTGTAATATATTCCCACGAAAACAAGTCATTGTCTTTGAAGCCGTATTTGTCACGGATATAATCCTCCTCATCTCCTTTGTACTTCGTTTCAATTTCTTCTTCATTTGCCACCTCAATAAAAACTTGGTGTTCCAAATGGTCTATTATTACTAATATCTTATTCATATTTTTTGTTTTTTAGTTGTCCGTCATAAATAATAGCAAATTTCGTACCAAACAGATTTTATCCGATATGAATATTAGGCTCAAGAAAGAAATTTGTTTGCCACAGTACCACAAGCATACCAATCCAACAAATAAATGCCGCAATACAAGAAACAATAGCAATACCGTTCCAAACTTTCTTTTTACATCTGTCTAATGCAATTAAGAAAACAATCCCGTTAGTGATAAACAATCCAATTAAGACAATAAATGTAGTAACCATAGTTTTTTGTTTTTTAGTTGTCCGTCATAAATAATAGCAAATTTCGTACCAATTTTTATTGAAATAAGGGAAAAGTGGAATTTTTTTTCCACTTCCCCTATTTTATTTATTTTATCTTTCTACCCACGAAAGATTGTCTACACAATTATTATGATAGTCACAATCAATATGCACTATCATAAACTTACTTTCATCTTTGTGTTCAAGGAAAGCATCCGCCACCATATATTTTATATCAGGACAAGTATTCATTTTCTTTCCGTCAATTCCCTTTGCATTCAAGTGAAACTGCATAGCATTTCGTGTCGGCGCATCATAGCCCTCGCTAATGCTACTTTTCATAGCGTCTTTTACATTAATCGCTCTCAATCTACCAAAATTGCTCACTTCGTAATAATCACTATAATCTACCTCTCCGTCAAAATACCTCCCAACATTTTGCACAGGCCTCCAAACTTCATTCTCATACTTTCCACTTGCAATTGAAAATTCTTGGTTATTAGGCAATACAAGTTTTTCAATGTATTCAGCCATTCCCATATTATTAGGCTTTTTAATAATTGTCTTTTTCTTGGGTATATAAATCAACTTCTTTCCATTTTCAACAAAATCACAAACTTCAACACCCAAATTATTTGCAAGAATCTTGGCAAGACTCTTTGCGGTCATTCCCATAGGAATAATAAATTCATCGTTTTTCTTGATAGTGCTCATTTCTTTTTATTTTTAGTTAGTATTAAGTTATTTGTTCACTACAATATAGAGCAACAATTGTGCCAAACTACACAAAAAATGTGGAAAATTTGTACAATCAGCCAATAAAATTGTTCCAATGATTTAGATTAATCCTTTGTATGTGTCGTAAATTTGCTCGATTGATTTGAATATCTTCCCGTTCCAAATTGTATCAACATCAAAACCAAAATCAAAAGAGTCATATCCTCCAAATGTTTCCCAATGCTTTTTTCTGTATCCACGTTCCGCAAACCCGAATGTCCGCACAAAACAATCTAATTGTGTTTGGGCCTCTCTCGTTACCTCATCATAGCCACTTTGGTTTCTGAAATACAAATGAATCGTTGGTCTGTCACTTGTCAGTTTTAGGCTTGACTTCGTTGCAGGGTATCGTTTTGTCTTGTTTGACTTTGCGCCGAAAACAATGTCAATATTCAACTGCAATCCGTTTTCCCTCAAAAAAACTTCCGCATCGCCAAAAAAAATAGAAGCAAAATCCATTTTTGCTTCGATATTAGCCCTTTGTAATTCCGTAAATGGAATGTCAACATTGCCGACAAATTTTCCGTTTTTATTGTTATTCATAACGCTTGTGTTTTTTTAATGGTTAATAACTTAATGAACTACTTAAATATTATCAAAAATCATACCGTTTTTTTAAAAAAATACAAAAAAAGGAACTTTTTTCGCTTTTTGCTTTTTATTACGACAGTTTGCGCTCCAAATCACTAATGCGTTTATAGAAGCCTTCCGTGTGCATTGACTTTATTTTTAGATAGAATGTATCATAATGGTGCATAAATTCATGCAGCAGCGTATCGGCAAACACTTTTATAGAAACCGTTTGCTTGCGTACTGCCGTTGTATTGTAGATTGTAATTTCTCGGAGAATCGGTTTGTAAAAACCAAATGTCTTTGATTTTAATCTACCACTATATCCCGTTGTGTGTGGCTGAGGCTTGTTCGTTACAATAACCAAAGCCCTCGGAATACGAAATTTTACGCAAAGATAATCCACCAATGCTTGTGCTAACTTTTGCCTATCACCATCGTCCAATAATAGGTTTTTGTAATCAGTCTTGCTAAACCGATTCAACGAAACCGCTTTGATTTTGTTTGACTTGTCGTAGTCTTTTTCATTAGTGCTTTTCATTTTAATCGTATTTTAATGCTCACTACAATATACATCAAAAACCTTGCCAATTTCAATTTTTCGAGCAACTTTTTTTCAATTTTTTTTCTTGGCATTTTTCGTTGTCCTGCACTCGTTACAATAATACATCAAAAACCTTATTATTATATTATAATATTATTATATTATTATTATATTATATCTAACTAAATAAAGGAATTTCACAACTTAAAATTAAAATCGGAATTTTCCATTATTATATTATATATGGAAACTCAAATAAACAGCATATAACGAGTTTTACATTTAAAGTAATATAATTTACCATTTCAATAACAAAAATCAATTACGGGCAAATTTTGTGGCTTTATTATGGAAAATATAATACAAAAATTGTGGGCGTAAAAATGCACCCACAACTAAAAACAAAACCATATGTAACAACTATAAATTACCGATAGACAAATTTCAAATCTTTTTCAATTTCTTCTTGCATAGGCGTAGAAAATACACCTTCTTTATAGACGCAAATTTCGGCAACTTTTTCATCACTTCCGATTTCGGCGAAAGCAATAATATTGCCTTCTCCATAAACATACTTCAAATACTCGCTTTCGTTTGCAAATGTTTGTCCATCTGCATTTTTTAATCTTTGCTCTGAAACGATTTCAATGGCCAATTTTGGCGTTTCGTTTTCTTCATTCAAAATGATTGCAAATTTTCTCATAGTGCATAGTTTTTAATTGTTAGTAATTATGTGAACGCTAATAATACTATCAAAAACCTTGCCACAAATTTCATTTTTGACTAAAAAGACAATTTTTTTGAAGAAGGTACGGATTTTAGTCCGTACCTTTCTCAAATAATGCATCTAATAGCCTCAAATCTTCTTCTAACATTTCGTCAGTTACTTCAACTTTCTCATACCACCCTCTTTGCACGAATTTGTGATACATAGTAATAACTTCCGTTATACCTTCGTCATTCAAGGAATTGTCCAAAACTTTTTCTTCAATCTTCTTTTTTAAGATATTTGAAGCAAAACGATTAAGGCCACCCATATAGATTAAATCTTCTATCCTTACATAATAGTAAGGATTTAATTTGCCATTTTCATTCAAATAGCCATCTCTTTCGCCACCACGAATAAACTCGGCAAGGAAAAGATAAAAATCAGTCATTTCGGGAATTGCTTCAATTCCGCAATTTTCCCCTAACCTGCCAAAATAATAGGCAAGGTATTGTTTTGCTTCTTGTTCAACATAGACATTCATTAAGGCAATCTTGTTAATCTGCATTTCTTCCATTGGATTTAGTTTTTTTGTTAGACATTAGTGAACTGCAATTTACTCTATCAAATTATAGACCAAAAATCTCATTTTTCAACTTTTGGGCAAACTTTTTTTTTCGTTTCCCCAACTTTTTAGTGAGTTTCCTCATTTCGCTTTCGGACAGCAAACCTTCAAACTTATTTTCCATAGTCATAGGAATTAATGGATTAAACAATATGTGAACACTATAATAATAAACACAAACTGTGCCAAACTGATTTTTTTCGCCTGACAATTTGTCATAAAGCGGAAAAAAAATTGCACTGACAATTTGGCATTAAAAAAGGGTGCATTGCTGCACCCTCAAAACCACAATCAAAACCAATTACCAATAGGTAACATTATAATCCTTGCTTTGTTCTTCTTTCGTGGGCATCATTGTAACACCCTCTTTGTAAATTAAAATTTCAACGGGCTTGTTTTCACCACCGACCTCAGAAAAAGCAATAATATTGCCTTCTCCATAAACATAATTCAGATACTCAATTTCGTTTGCAAATGTTTGTCCATCTGCATTTTTTACTCTTTGCTCTGAAACGATTTCAATAGCGACTGAACCGCCAACTAATAACACTGCAAATTTTCTCATAACTTGTAAGGTTTTAATGATTAGACAATATGTGAACGACTTTACTCTATCAAATTATATACCAAAAATCTCATTTTTCAACTAATCGGCAAAAAAAATTTTTTTGTGGGTACTTTTCTACACCAACAATTTATTATTATATAATACAATAATAAATAAAGGCAGCATTGTGGGCTATATAGTGGGTATATGGATGGCATATCCGTGGGTGTCCTCCCCCTCCGCCATCCGCCACCGACGCATTTTTAAAATATGGGGGCACAAATGCGCATGAAAATTTTTCCCGGAAATTTTGGCAAAACGTAGAGATGCCCTTAAAATTTAAAATTAAAATTTCCCAAAATGCCAAAAAATTAAAATTACGAAATTCAAAAATTAAAATCACAAAACAGAAAAAAAATAAAATCACAAATAGTTTTTTAAAAACAAAAACACATTAGGGGGGGGGTGTTTTTTTTTAAGGTACTACTTTTTCAAAAAATTTTTTCCGGAATTTTTTTAGGAAAAAATTCATTTTATATTTTTTCATTGTTAACATATCATAATATTGATTTATCTGTAAATCTCCAATGCGTATAATCTGAATGGTTTCCTCAATTATTTTCCAAACAGACGTACCACACTGACATTTCTATGACGATTTGTCCTTCAATTATATTTCCGTCTTTTTGTAAATATTCAACGTTAACTGTATGTGGTTGCAATTCTTGGTATATTATATGCCATTTTTTGTTTAATTATCAATATATTTCATAATTTGTTTAAAATGTTTTTTTTGATATTAATATACAAAAATTTTTAAATTAATTATTTTACGTAAACTATTTATTTATAATAAAGCAACAATTAAAAATATATGACAAAATATTTAAGAAGGTTCAGTAATATTGATGATTATCAAGCATTTACAGAAGAAACGGGGGGGGGGTATACAGAACACCAAATGTATGTGCGATAAATAATGATAATTCAACGCTTGTTAAATATAATACGAAACGGCTACATGTTTATTTTTTTACTGGAAATGATTTGTTTAAAATCAAATGTGGTCCTATTTCTTGGGATGAATTTAGTAATATAGTTTTTGGTTTTTTTGATGATGGGAATTTGAATGGGAATAAATTATCCGTAAAATTCATGTATCCTGGTAATTACGAAATGGATTTACATCAGCAAAACTTTACAAAAATAATGAAGGACACTCATTGTTTGACATACAACATATATAAGAAAGTTGGTTATGAGCAGGAGTTTTTGGATAATCATGAGATGTTTTATGTGGATTCGGGTTTAAATTGTTCTAATGTTTGCGACTATAATGAAGTTGATGATGGGAGATATATAGAAAGGGGCTTTAATTTGGTAAGGACAACAGCAAAGTGTCACTTATATCAAGACCCTTGGTTCCAAGGTGACCCGGTTTTTGGTGGTGTTGGCACTGCTATGGATTTTAATGGTTACGAATTGTTGTCTAATATTCTGTTTTATATCATTCCAAAAAAACTGTATTTTACAATAGATTCATTGGGTATTACAAATGAGTCTTATATTCCAAGAAATTGGGAAGGTTCTTATTGGTTAGGTGCGAACAATTTTTTGAATTTAAGAACTTTTATCTCTTCTTCTGATTACAAATATCACGGAGATTTTTATTTAAGCAAATGTTTTTCAGACAAATTATATTATTATTCGTCTTCTGAAAATGGAACCACATATACAGATGAAAGTGGGATAACAAGGACGTGTGTAAACGACATTACTGTATATAAAACAGTATTCGAGTTAAAATCAATAACACAAAGTATGAAAAACGATGTTGACAAATATATAGAGGCATTGTCTGTCATAGTGAATTATTCGGCCACAGAAGGATACAAAAGCACGATAACATATAATGAAAATGATGGGTTTTATTTGTACCCGAAAATGGGAAAGTATTTGTCATACGGAAAAAACTATCATGATAGTGATAGTATTGGGTGGGTTCATGAGAATAAAAAAGACAACATAGAAATACCTGATGGCGTTATTTCATCAATAAATAGTAATTGGACTATTAGACCTACAGCAGGTAAAAAAGATGGGTGGGCAGGTCCACATTCATCATATTATACATACGAAACGTTTGACAACGTTGCATTTTCTGGCGGTACAATATATTCAACAGTTAATGGCAGTTCTCAAAGCAGTAAAATGGGAGGAAATTTTGGGTTTACAAACGGAAACGGGCATTCTCAGATTTTTGTTATAAAAAGTGGCACAAACTTGACGACATATTGCTATTTGCTATATGCAAAAAGTTCACAAGGGATTAGTTTTGGTGATGTTGGTGGATATTATGAGTTTACGAATATAGAAATTTCATATGTTGATGAAAATAGTGGTAATAAATACTTGTTGAGCAACAGTATAATTACAGGGGCAGCAGGAAGTCAGATTACGTTGTCAACAATAGATGGAGGATATAGATATAAGCCAAAGTCAAATGGAACAGGTGCTAATTTTAGGTTTGGGTTTAATGTTAAAGGGTTTTCAGCGGATACCGTTCCTTCTGGCGTAAGGATTAACATTGATTTTGACACAAAATTTGTCAGGGCCACATTAAACATAGTTGAATTTTCATCATATATGGTATTTAGTGCGCATTATGGCCATATGTATGATGGTAATAGTGTGTTTAAAATGGACAATGATACAGGTACAATAAAACTTGGCAGAAATTACATTTCTGATGATGATTTAAACTCCGAATAATTAAAATTACAAAATATGAAACGTATGAATTTGTGGATGGTCAAAAAAAATCCATATAGAAATTAGGAGAGAAATAAGTTATTTATTGTGCTATTCGCTTCGTTATAACCTGAGCATCGGTTATAGGCTTAAAGTCAACAATTTTACAAATATTGAACTATTTATTATAAAAATATGTTTAGGTGAAAATTACATTGGATGATATAAGGCAAATGGTTTTGGAGTGTATTGATGAGATAAGCAAGCAGACGCTTCAGAATGCGGCCAGTGCTGCTTATAGGAAAGGAAAGTGGGGTGAGCCTGATGCCCGTGTAAAGAAGTTCAGACAGGCTGCTGTTGACAAGCATAGAGAAGAAGACAAGTTTTCCATGTATAGCGGTAGGAATTATCCTGAGGAAGAGCAAGAGCAATACATAACGGATAACAATGGCAATAAGATTGTTATTTTTGATTCTGATTATCATTCATTGCAGGATTTATACATGGGTGTAAAACAGGGAAGGTTATTGATACATTGCAGGGCCGTTGATGAAGATAACATACCTGATAGGTTATATCCTGAGTTTGGTGAGACTGTTCAAGATGCTTATGGGTGTGAATTTCCTGAGGATATGGAGAAACCTGAATTGTTGTTTGCGAGTGACAATTTCAATTGGGCCAACAATTATCCGAAGAACAGGTCAGGATACACGAATAAAAGGAATGGTGTGTTTTTTGTATATGGGGATAATTTTGAGAAGTCAATTGGGGATGGATATGTTCAGACAATTGACGGACAAATATATTTGAATTATGATTTGCCAATAACCGTTGAGACTGACGATTGGTTTTCTGAGGAACCTGTCGATGTCGCTGGTGTTATGATTATAAAATAACTATTTATAAATAAAATTAAGATATATGGTTAATGAATTAGATAAGAGGCAATATATGTTATCAAAGTTAGGGTCGAGGGTGGCCCGAATGATAGGGTTATTTGTTTATAGCAAGGAAGAAGAAGGAAAGAATTACACAAGGGAAGATATTATTAATGGGATTAAATCGTCAACTGATATATTGGCGAGGAAATATCCTGCTGTAACTGATAGGTTCATATGTAATTGTGTTGATTATTTCATAAAGAAGCACGGGAAAGATTTGTCATTCTTGATGGAGGGTCGTAACAAGAAGAGCAATGTCATTAATGAAAGCATTATAAGAGAGATGGTTTCTATGGTGATAAAAAATTTATTGAAAGAGGAAGAAAGTTATGATATGGCTAATGACAATGGATACATATATGCATCAAATAGGATAAATGATTTTATTGTGGAATATTTGCCACAATTAAGATATTTGGTATCGGATTTGGAGAATCTTTTATCAACAGAAAAGGTTATGTCGTATTTTCCTGAAAAAAAATATGATATGGATGAGTTGTTAATACTTTCTAAAAAATGTTTACAAGGTTTGGAAAATTTAAATAATCAATAAGAATAAAACCAATAATTAGTTATGAAGATTAGCATAAACGAAAACCATTTAGATAATGTCATTAGTAGGTGTATAAGAGGCCATATAAACGAGATTTACACATATTTTCACCCCAAAAAGATAAATAAGTATGAGGGACAGCATGACAGAAGTTATTTACGAGATTCAATGAGTAGGCTTGCTCATATGTATGGATTAAAATTTGACAGGTACGAATCATATGGTTTGTTTTTTATTGTTTATTGTGAGAAATGGAGTTTTGGCCCAAACAAAGGACTTTATAAAGGTGACATTGATGGGTTTGAAGAAAGGCTTAATCCTGCCATCGCAAATGGTGACATATGTAAAGTTGGTGAGGGTGTAGATAGAAACCGTGGTATATGGCATGGTTTTTATTCCACTGGTAAAGATGATAGATATTTAAAAAAATTGTTTTATGACTATGTTGAAAAGTATAATTTGGATACATCTGAAGAGGCGGTGTCAAAATCTCGTAATTATTCATTAAGAGCTGGTTTAAAATCAAACACCGACCAAGATAAAATAAAACAACACATAAAAGGAGATAATAACAATAATAATATTGAAGATTATAATTTCTATCAAACATCCACAAGTGATATGCCGCTTAAATATACAGTAAATGAAAGCCAATTAAGGAGAATTATTTCAGAGTCTGTAAAAAGGGTATTAAATGAGATTGGATATAATCAGTTTTCTGATGATGATTTTGGTGGAACTGGTGACCCTTATGGAATGGTTAATTCTGATATAGAGGAAACAAGTGATTCATTGGATGGGTATTATGACACATTCAATAACATATCAGTCAGAATTATGAATGACGGGAAGCCTGACGTTTCAATAGAAGTATCAACAAAAAGGCCTGATAATGGTGATAAAAAAGTTTCATTTAGCGGAGAAAAGGCCCAAATGCTTATTGATAAGATAAAGGATGAATCAGAAGAGCATGGAAACATTAACATTTCAATGTACAGGAATCTTTACAAGTATGTACTATAATATTTAAAATTTGTGTTTTTATATGGAAAAGAATTTTGTTCCCAATCCACAATGGATGTCTGAAAAGTATGATGAGATGAACGCCATGTTGTTTAATGGCAGATTAGGCTCTTGTGGGTTTAATATATTCACCACTGGAAAAGGTTCTGGTGGAGGTGTACTTGGATGGTTTAAGATAACTGGCTATGGTATAAAAATTGACAGAAGAACGAGAAAAATGTTTTATGAGAATTATTGGGATAGGGAATATATTAATAGGTATAATTTTGTTGAATTATGTAAGCCTGTAATTGAGTTGAATGGGAATTATCGTGGTACTGAACACGGGTTTTTAAGTACTTTGCTTCATGAAATGTGCCACTATTACACATATATGGAAGGATTGGCACCAACACAAGCACATGGAAGAGAGTTCAAGAATATTGGCAGCATTGTTGCTTCGAGGTCAAATGGTGTGTTCACGGTACATAGTATTGCTACGGCAGAAGAGATGTCAGAACTTGAACTTAACGATGAAATGAAAGCAAAGAAAGAAAAGAGATTGGCAAACAAGAAGGCAGCAGTTAGTGCCGTTGTTGTTTTCAAGATGGATGGCAATGTTGAACTTACTATGACATCCATCCAATCTGTCATTGATAGAATCAAGGAATATTATGGAAAAAGAGAAGAGACTGTTGTTGTAAGCAACAATTCAGATGTGATTAATTTTTTATTTTCAAAGGGATATACGAGTAATCTGCGTACATGGAAATATTGGAATCTTAAGGAAAAGCCTTGGCTTGATAAACTGAAGAATATGCTGTTTGGGTTTGAGGATAATGAAGAAGCAGATATTGAAAAACCTGAAAGCGAAGAAATGTTGAGCCAAAGAAAATATTTACGATAAAGACAACAACAGGCACATTTGAATGTAATGCTGATTCAAGAGAAGAATTAATAATTGCAATTAAACAACGTTTTCCAAAAATGAATGACGAAACAATTAGAAAGATTATTAGAAATCCATCAAATTATGTAAACGAAGGAAAAAGGACAATGAAAGATATCATTAACGAGGTTATTGAAGAATTCATTGAGAATGAGACTATGGGTGAAAAAGGAATGGGTAAATCTATTGGAATTACTCCTAATATGAATTTGGGTCAATATTCGCCATTGGAATTATAAATTTGTTGTAGCAGCCCTATAAAAGATGCCGCCCAACAATTTATATATACCTGTATCCATAAGAGGGCTAGTTGTAGCAGCCCTATAAAAGATGCCGCCCAACAATTTTGCTTTGCTCAAGTACCAAAATGAGTAGTTGTAGCAGCCCTATAAAAGATGCCGCCCAACAATTCGTAAATCTGCTAAGTCTATGTGGTACCGTTGTAGCAGCCCTATAAAAGATGCCGCCCAACAATAGCAGTGAACCAAAGCACACTCGTATCAAGTTGTAGCAGCCCTATAAAAGATGCCGCCCAACAATATAATTTAAAACGAAAAAAACTGGCTATGCGTTGTAGCAGCCCTATAAAAGATGCCGCCCAACAATAATCATCTTATTAGATGAAATCAACACATGGTTGTAGCAGCCCTATAAAAGATGCCGCCCAACAATTTCCTTTATTATTTTCAACCTGTGACAAAGTTGTAGCAGCCCTATAAAAGATGCCGCCCAACAATTCAGCCTGCTTAGTTATATACTTAGAAACAGTTGTAGCAGCCCTATAAAAGATGCCGCCCAACAATATATTTTGTATAATATAATATTTTTCAATATGTTATAATTGATTTTACAATTAAAAAATGTCATAATTATGCATTAAAAATCTTTACCATATTCATTTTTTTAATTGTAGCAATCATATTTGAGCTAACATTTTTTTTAAATGAGTCTTTGACGTTCCAATATGGTACTGAATAAGATGCTTTTCCAATTTTTTTTCTTTTCAAGCAAACATTTTCTAGTAGTTCATTATTTTTTGCGAGATAAGTAATGTTGCAAGCAGCATTAAAATCGGCATTAAGGCCATTAATATGCCATTCTTGTTGTTTTCTAACCATTCGTTTGTTAACGAGTTTTCCATTTTCATCAATGTATAATTTATGGTCTTTACTATCCATTTGACTACTGAATGCAGATGGGACCAATACGATATTAATATGGCTATTATTAGAAAGCTGGATAAATTTGTCTTTTATTTCTGCAAAGTGAATTGCTTTAATTATCAGGTTAAAAAAGTTTGCTTTCATTACTTCTCTTTTTCCAAGTTGAGAGAATGATATATTTGTAATTTTGCCGTTATTATCAAGTTCAAATTCATAATTATCTGTTTTAAATTTCACATT
This sequence comes from uncultured Bacteroidales bacterium, assembly GCA_937892025.1. Classification (GTDB taxonomy): domain Bacteria; phylum Bacteroidota; class Bacteroidia; order Bacteroidales; family WCHB1-69; genus UBA1205. Next base: position 14,891 of record CALAVA010000165.1, on the reverse strand, counting down.
TTGTGTTTTAATTTCTTTTATGGATTTTCCTTCAAAATTATGATTTTTGAGCATTGATAACGGTGTTAGGATTTTTGTTTTATCAAAATTGGATGAGTCAAGATATTCAAGTGCAATAGTATCAAATCCGTTGTTTTTAAATACATCGAAAGCGTAGTTTGTAATATTGTTTCTACAACCAATCAAACGACTTTCAATTCTATTTAATTTATTCAATATGGTTTTTGCCGTTTCAGTTTCAATAAAAGGGTTCTCAATTCTTCTTTTATCCATTTTTTCATTTGATTCGTCAACATACCCCATTGAAATGTCATATTCTTTTTGTTTTTCGTAATACTTTTCTTTGAGAATAAAATATGACTTGTAAGAATCTCTCATAATCTTAGTATAATCAATATACGTGGCTATTTTGCAGTCCTCATATCTGTAATGTTTTGAAAGCTTATTTAAAACATTTTCGATTGCCTTTTCTCTTCTTAAAAATTTATCATCAATTTTGCTTATTGATTCGTTTTCTTTATAAATTTGTGCAGAAACTCTTGAAAACAGTGATTCACATTCAAGCAGCCCGAAATTCACGCTTTTTGATATTTCTTTGTAAATATCCAATTCTTTATTCGTACAAGAAGAACAAAAATCAGCATCATTAAGCATCTCTTTATAAATGTTTATATATCCCAAGACATTTCCATTGTCAATTATTGAAGATACAATCATATTGTGCTTAATGTTTATATCAGCGCCAACAACATTTTCAATTTTAGTATTTTCTTTATCAAAATCAACGTTTGCGGTAATTATGACAAACATTTTTTCGTTTTTTATTTGGAATGTAATATAATCTCCATGTTTATCACATATATCAATAATATCATTACGATTCCCATTTTCGTCTACAGAAACAAGTTGTCTATTTCCAAAAAGATTAATTTCTCCCATCTTTTTGTTAATGTTAAGAACAAAAGAAGTAAACCCATTTTTTTCTATTTTTGATTTTTGGCTATGTATTGTAATTGCTGATAAGGATTTTCTCTTACAGCCGTTAAATAATGAAAGTTGTTCAATGGCCAAGATGTTGGATTTTTCGATTATTTCGTTTGAATGCTCAGCAAAAAACGAATATAGTTTTTCAAACCTATTAATTTTTTTGATGTTTTTGATTTGTCTTTCCTTATAATTTGAGATGATATTTTCCCAATTTTCTTTTCTTTCCAAGCCCTTATAAATCATTTCGTACATGGTTTGTTCAAAAACAATATCATAAGACGGATTTTCTGGTAAAGTCTTATATTTTATATGGGCTTTCATTGTGCCAATTTTAGTGCGATAGTTTGAAATAACACATTGGACATACCCATATCTACGATAATCGGTTTCGCTAAGGCCGATAGAATTTCCGTTATATTTTTCCGGATTTATTTCTTTTATTGCGCAAAATAATGCATTATCAACACTTCGTGTTTGTTTAAGCGTGAAAATTTTATATAATGGTAAATTCGAAATAGATTCATTTGTAATGAAATTGTAATATACACTTTCTGTGTTTTTGATATATTGGCACAAATTTCCAATTTTCATAGTTATCAAATTTTCACAAATCCAATTACTTACACCATTATAATAATTTGTGTATTCTTCAAAAGAAGGAATCCATTTATTTTCAATTTCGCATTTGCTAATGTTTGCTTTTAATTTAAAAGTCTTTACCAATTTGTCAGATTCTTTAGTTTTGTGTACCATTTTTAAAAATAAAAAAAAATAAATATAAATTTTACATTTTCATCTAATTGCAGTTGCTGTTAAGTTCATTTGATGACATATCTCAATTTCATATTTTTGAAAGACAATCAAATGACAGTGGTTTGTCGTAATATTTTGTTTCTATATTTTATATAATTTTTTAACAAACACTATTCTTTCTGAAGCGTATCCTGAAACAGAAGAAGTGTCAACTCCATCATAATATTCAGTACCAGATGGTATTTTACATTCAAAAACATAAGCATCGTTCTTGAACAAATCTAAATACATATGATAATAATGGCACATGTCTTTTGCATCCAATAGTGTCTTGTATGTATGAATATAGCCTTCAGAAATGCAAATGCTTGGAGATACGTTAATATCATTAAATGACTTATTACCAAGTGCAACATATGGCAACAATCCATTTACAATTTCAGTCCTTATCGGATATTTTAGGAAAGGTTACTCATATGGATACCCATCAAGTTTACATTCTTCAAGTATCTTATAACAGGTTATATCTTTTTCTGCGACTATTGGTGCGCTATTTACGCATAAGCACATATTGTTCTTCTTTTTTAATATTAATGATATGCATATCGTTGAATGCTTATTTGTCTATCTTATCCAAATATTCATCAAAAAGTATACCAGAAATTACATCTATATTCATCATTATTTGTTCATGGACATCAATTTTGTAGTCATTTTTTCTAGCTGGCCATCCGTGAACAATCATTTCATATTCGCAACGTGACCAAAATTGGTACAAAGATTCATTTTCGACAAACTTTTTGAAATCATTGAATGATTTCGGTACAGTAAAATGTTCATCATAATTATTTCCATTTTTTTCAATTCGTTCTTCAAGTCTATTCCTAAGATATGGAAGAACATCATAGTGTTCAATCTTATCCCCATTGAAGTCCCATGTTAGTACGTTGAATTTTCTTTTTTCGTTCATGTTTTACTCGATTTGATGTTTAAACATTATTTTTTTCAGAAGCGAAAGATGGTTCAAAAAGTTCGTCTTCCCCTTCGTTATATTTTGTTCCAATTGGTATTTCACATTCAAAAATAGACAAAACTACATTTTATATTTTTTCGACAATTAATATTATTTTATCACTATAAGTGCCAAGGATTCTTCTTGAAATAACCTTGTATTCCTCTTCTATTTCGTAATAATCGCCAAAATGCAAAACAACAATATCACCAACAATAGGAATAACGCCATCCCAATTTGGCCATTGCTTGATATATGCCATTTCTGTTGTTCTAAATTCCAATGTATAACTGTTCATTTTTCTTTTTTAGAAATTATACAAATGTTTTTTATAAAAAACAAACTATTTATATAAAAAAATAAGAAATTATATGAAAAAGATAATGTTAACTGAAAGCGGATTAAAGAGGCTTGTTTCAACTGCAACAAAAAGAGTTCTTAGAGAGATGATGGAAAATTCTGACTCTACTAAACCTGATTATTACAAATACTTTGAGATAACTTCTGTCTGTAGAGCAGACATTGAAAGTATTGGTTATGATTCATCTGAACTATCAGACAGTCAAATGGAAGATTTGGCTTCAAGAATGGCAGATGACTATTGTGACCAATTGTATTGGACCAGTCTTGAAACAATATTACAAGACAGGTTTGGTATGAAGAAGAAACATTAAAAAGACGGAAAGATTCTTAATTATAAATAAAAAAAGTGTGGCTGTTTTTCAACCACACTTTTTTTGCTTATAACATCAATCGTACCATCATTGTTATTTTTTTTAGAAATTGTTTTTTTGACTACTGTTTACAAACGAATTAATTTCATCCCATGTATGGCCTTCTCCATTATCATCGTAAAATCCGTCAAAGCAAGCGTCAAAAAACTTTCCTTGATATTCTACTTGAAATTCTCCATTTTTTGGATTCATTGATGTAATTGAATCAAAGTCAATTGGAAGTTCTTCTTCTCCTGTTTGAATATCAAGATAATTCCATTTTGAATTGCTTTTTTTTATTCTTGCATATCCTGTAATTTCACCGTCTCTATTGTAACCAAGTATTGTTTTGTCAATTTGTGCATATTTATCGCCGTACATCCATATAGTATCAATACTGGTTAAAAAACGAGACCATAATTCATCATTAAACTTTTTCTCAAATGTTTTTCCTCCGTCTAATGAAATGGCATAAGGAACCGCCGAAGAAAAATCATATGGAAGAACGGCTATTGTTTGCCCCCATTGATAAACAGCACCCCTTATATGGTATTTAGAAGATATATCTGCATATCTATGATTTGAATTATGACCGCAAGTATTATAAACATAAAGAGCGTCTTTTTCTGGTAAAAACGTCTTTAATTGGCTTAAAACATCATAATTTCGTCCATATTTTTGCATTGCAATTCTTTTTGTGTCATCACTTGTTGGAAATATAATGAATCTGTCATATCCACCTATAAGTTTAATTTGAATCATTACATTTCCATAAATTCCAAGTTGGTCTCTTGCGTTTTTTATGTCATATGCAGCATATACACCTTTTCCATATACATAAGTTCTTAAAAATTCTCTATCAAATCCGAATTTAAAGATACCTTTTGCACCTTCCATGTCAGTTACATGGTAGATTGATGGAACATCATTAGAATCAAAATATGTTTGGTCAGGAACATCATATTTAAAATACTGTATTTCATCAACATCGTCATTTGTTGACACTTCTTCATTTAACGTTTTATATTGTTCTTTGAATTCTTTAATTACCTTTTTTATGCTTTCTTGAAGCATTTTGCTAATATGGTTTTCATTTAAATCAGAATTATTATCACTATTAAATGTTGGCAATTCACTAAACTCATGTCCTTCTCCATATTCGTCATAAAACCCGTCCGGGCAGGCTTCATAGAAAACTCCATTATATTCAATGTCAAACATTCCGTTTTGAGGATTAATTTCGGTTAGAGAATCAAAATTAATAGGCGAAATTAGTTGGTTTGTTTTTGCATCTATATAATTCCATTTTCCGTCTTTTGTTTGAACTCTTGAAAAGAAAATTGTTTCCCCATCACATTGAATTGCAATTGGAAAATCAACTTTGTTATATAAATGATTGAATCTTCTTACTGAATCGGGATACAAGGTTTTAAGACTTCTTTGTTTATATGTATGTCCGTCAACAGAATATGCAATTGGTATTACTTCATCATAATTATATACAACAATACATAGTCCATCTCCATTACCCGTATATATTGCGCCCCTAATATTATATTTTGCAAAAAGTGCTTCAAATTTTTTGGGGTTTGCTACATCTCTATGAAATCGTTTTGACATCATAAATTGTAAAAGTCCAGATGTTCTACCATTCATATGATTTCCATTACCTTCACGGCTTGTGTCTTGTGACATATACCATTGCATATCTTTCCATAATGAATCAGCAGCATTTTTTGGTAAAATGGAGTAAACTTGGTCTTTAATTGTATAATTTTCTCCATAAGTTTTTTTTGCAAAATATTCATCAAAAAGCAAAAAGCCTTTTAAGTCGCCAACAAGTTTACTTTTGATTATACAGTTTCCAGAAGGATTATTCTTATATCGGCCAATTGATTTATATGGCGTTTTATCTTCTTGATATGGATAATTTATGTTTCCATAAACGCCAACGCCATAATCAACGCCCTCTGCATCACCAGCAAATTGTTTACTCCAACCATTTGTGAAAATACCTTCTAACGAAGATTTATTTGTTACCGAATAAATGTACATAAAATTATTTTATTTAAAATTCAACCTTATTTAATCTTTCGTTAATTTCATCAAATTGTTTTTTTATTGTTTCTTTTGTTGGTTTTAAAGCCATTAACATATCGTGGAATTCTTGGAATGTAATGTCATCACCAAGTCTCTCGTCAAGTCCGAATCTCAAACTTCTTAAAATTGGGAATGCTTTTTGAATAACTTCTTCTTTTTCGTCATCACCAAGTTTTGAGAACGTATTTGCACAATTTGCAACTTTTGGCGTATTAATACCATACATCATAGCAATGCTATAAAGAATTGCAGAGGCAAAGTATGCTTTGTTTTCAGGCTTTAAGACATTTAATTTTTCAGCGCTCTTTTCTGCATATGCATATATTGCATTTGCTATTATGTCTTGTGTTGAGCCAACTTCAGCAATTTTTATACCTTCGGCCTTACATTTCGCTAACAAGATTTTCTTATATTTAAGCAATCCTTCATTATCTTCAATACCAACTTTTTTAGCATCGAAATCAGGAACTGGTTTTCCTTCTGCTTGTGCTTTTGCCGTTATTTGTGCCTTTGCAGCATCATTCAATTCACCAGTTAAGTTGTTAATTAAGTTTGCTAATTTAACAAATTTATCATTATTTGGGTCTCTTGGCTTAGTGAATCTAACGTCATAAACCTTTGTGCTATAGAATCCTCTTGCAAGGTTTTTATCCTTTGTTACTTGTTTTACAGCAGCATAAGCTATACTTGCTGTATCAGGATTGTTAGCAAGTGCCCAATATCCTTGAGGATAACCAGCGCTAGCTAAGAAAGTATCCAAGTCTTTAGTTGCAGGAAATTTTGCATCAGGCTTTGTTATCAATATGAAATCACCTTCGTGCCCCTTTATAATTGTTCTGTCAAATTTATTAAACCAAGTAGGCGCATCAGTAACAAAACTTGCCTTTGGGTCTTTCATCAAAACCTCAGAAATGTTTCCTGGTGAAAGTATTGCGTAGCCAGAAAGTAAATTGTGGCAAGTGTATGTTGTTTGGAACATTAAGAATTTTTTTCTTGTCTCAGGGTCTTTTAATTTGTCAAGCAATTCTTTCCAGTTTTTAACAACAACTTTTGTATTTGCGTCTATTTCGTCCTTTGTAGGGGTTCTTTCTAACACATCATCTAATTTATCCGCAAATGCATTAAGTGAAGTGTCTTTATAATGGTTGGTTCCTGCTAAGAAATTTAATACATTAGGCAATAATTGTTTAAACGCATCAAGTTTTCCTGGCTGTATTTCTATGTAATCCAAATCTTTTTTTCTAACAATAGAAAAAACCTCTGGGGCCATTTTGTTTAATGTTATATCATCACCCAAACAAGGCTGTTTTGTTGTTCTGTTTTGAAGAACATTGCCGGTTTTTGCGTCTCTTAATGTCGCAAGAAATCCGTTTAACCTAATAAGCAATTTTCCGTCTTCTGTATATTGCCCGTGCTCTGGATATATATTTTTTTTACCATCCCATTTTGATTGTAATGGCTGTGTACCTGTAGTAGTACCGGCACCGACAGTTTGTGTTTGGTTAGTTCCACCACCAGCAGTACCCCATGCTCTTTTATTAAATGCCATATTTTTATATGTTTTTTATATTTATTTTTTAATAATAAATATCTGTTAACCCATAAAAAATATGTAATCTTATAATTTTCAAATCATAAAACTATTTATAAACAAAATTGATTTTATGAAAAAAAGCATATTAATTAACGAATCAACATTAAAACGTATTGTTTCTGAAACATTAAAAAGAATGATACGTGAAGACATTGACGATTTAGAGGATGGATATGAAGAAGACGAAATTGATGATTGGAGGTCAGAAGAGCCATCACAAGACTCTGTTCAATCAATTATGACAAACATATCTCAAAAATGCATACAAAACGGTATAACATTTAAAAATCTTGGTGATAATGAATTTGGCGTGATATCAGGAAACAAAAGTTGTCCTGAAATTGCTTTGTTTTTACAAAGTATGGAAAAAGACGGAACAATCCATAAAACAGGTGGAGGAATTTTACCAAATAGTGTTTTGAGGGTTAAATATAGAATAATTAAAGGTTAAAATTTTTTATGATTTTCCTGCGGTAAAACCCACCATTTGAAAGAAACGTAACGTTTAAATGTATAATACATGTTGGAGAACAATACGTTTATTGAGTTGCTTATATGTGTTATGATTGATATGCTTCTAAAAAAATTAGATTCATTGAGACACATATTATATAAGCATTAAAATTAAAAATACTAAATTTGCTAAAATTATCAATATAGGCATTATTATTGAAAGGTTTGCGGCTATATCACAAATTCCCCAATTAATAGTTTTAATCCAATATAATTCTTTTTCAAACGTTTCAAGCCAATAAGCAATTAATCTTGTTGCATGGACAACCAATATTAAAAGCATAAAGACTATTATTAATATAATATCAAGTTTAAATAATATTGGAAATGTAAACATTTTTGAAATTATTTAAATTAATATACAAAAATAATAATTAAAAAGCAATTTTTGGATTACCATAGGTCATAGTCTGTAATATTTTCTTCCTCTCCACAAAACCCACATTTAATAAAAACAGCAGTTCCAATTGCATTTGGCAAGAATTTGTATTCAGTACCACATCCAATTGTTGTTGGCTTATAGCATTTTTTGTGCTTTTCAATGAATTTTTCCGCTTTCTTTATTTCGTTTTCATATAACTTAAATTCGGTTATCATAAGATATTGATTTATTGTGGCATAAACTCCAACGGTTAAAGCCGTGGGCTTCTTCCTTATTTCGTGGACGGACGGTAAATTATAAATATTATGATTTTGCAAAAAGTTTTTGTTTTTTATAAAATTGGACTTTATCAACTATTTATAGCAAAATAACTGTTTTTAAATTTGCAACAATGAAAAGTTTTTGGGATGCAATATTGAATTTTTTCAAAACATTATTAAGCAAGAAACCTGTTGTTGAAAATACGAATGATAACGAGCCGATATCAAATGAAAATGATACGATAGTGAACAACGAAGTTCACGATGAACCGATTGATGAGCCAAATGATGAGCCTGATAATGAGCCAAATGAAGAACCAAATCTTGGACAATCAGGTAACAATACTTCAAATGATTGTAAAATGGTCATTTTGATTGACAATGGTCACGGAAACAACACGCCAGGAAAAAGAAGTCCATATTCACTTAAAAAAATATCTCCTGAAATAGATTTTTATGAATATAAATGGAATAGAGAAATATCAGCAGAAGTGCAAAAAAGGCTTGTAAATCTTGGTTATGATGCAAGAATAATAGTCCCAGAAATAATTGATATTTCGCTTAAAGAACGAGTTAATAGAGTTAATAAAATCTGCAATGAAGTTGGTGTTAATAATGTAATTTTAATATCAATTCACTCAAACGCAGCAGGAAATGGAACTGAATGGAAAACAGCAAGAGGATGGTGTGCATTTACAACAAAAGGAACGACAAAAAGTGACGCATTTGCAGAGTGCTTATATAAAGAAGCAAGGAAAAACTTTATGGGACACAAAATAAGAACCGACAAATCAGATGGAGATAGTGATTTGGAATCAAATTTCTATATCATTTACCATTCATATTGCCCTGCCGTTCTTACCGAAAACTTTTTCTATGACAATGTTGAAGATGTAAAATATATATTGTCAGCAGAAGGCCGTGAAATGGTTATTAGGACACATGTTGATGGAATAATAAGATATTTAAATTCATTAAAGAAATGAACAAATTGAATAGAGAAGTTGTTTTAAATGACTTGTTAAATGCGCTTGAAGAACAAGGTAAAATTAGAGAGGTAGGAAAAGACTACGAGACAAAAGAAGACTATGTTGAGATTGAAGGACAACTATATAATTTCTTTATAACTATAGAAATAACAGAAAGACCATATGTTTCTTCTTACAGAAGCGCAGTATTATGGCCAGTTGACAAAGCAAGCCCTTCTGAATCAGAAATCGGTGGAGAATTCAAATTTTACATAACAAATATAATGTGTTATGATGAAGATGGTGAAGAATACAATTTGTCAGATATTCTTACTTCTGAAGACATAAACACAATAGAAGCAAATATGAATTTTGATGAAGATGAGTTTACAGAAGGACTTGATGATTTATATGAATCAAAAAAAATTAGTCTGACAGAACAAGACATATTATATATGGTAAAACGTGCCGTTAATGAAGTTAGTTCAAAAAGAACAGCAAAGAACAGGATATATATGGTAACACATGATATAACAAGTCATTTGTATCATGACGAAAATTGGCACGGAGTAACTTTAGTTGTTGATGCAATTGAATCTCTTGGATACGATTGCGAAGTTAGTGTTAAAGATGGCGGATATAGGGAAAACGATGGCGCAAAATGGAAAGAATATCTTCTTTTAATAAGAACACCTGATGGATTTGAAATTCACGGCACACTTAATTGTCACGCAGCAGGAACAACTGAAGACCCGTTTGAAAGATATGATATGTCATTGGTTATGTGGTAAATAATAAATAATAAATAAAAATATATCATGAAAAAGCAAGTATTAAAAATAAACGAAAGCCAATTAATGAATATAATTGCAGAAGCAACAAAAAGGATTTTAAAAGAAGGAACAATAGACCCAATTATACTAGAAAAATGGGACTATCTTATTGAAATGGTTGGTCCTGAACAAATGCTAAGTTCTATTTACGAATGGAATTCAAGTGATACGATAGAGCAATGGATTGAATGGTTTGATGAAGAAGGGTATTTCGAAGGTTCTCCGTTTGAAGAAACTGAAGAATAATTCGGTGATTAAGACGAATTAGAATGTGAGGGCGATTTGTGTTAAAAAGTATATTCACAAAATAATAAAGGGTGACGAATCTTCGCCACCCTTTTTTGTTAATAAGATTTAATTCACTTTTTCTTTACGGTAATGATTAATTTACCATTATTAATTTCAGCATCAAGAGTATCAGCATCGGCATTTTTAGGAAGATACTCCTTAACACTTACCATATGTTCAGAAGTCTCTTTCTTAATGTGATACTTAACTTCAACCATTCTATCTTTTTCAAGATTAATTTCAACGTTGTCTGCTGTTGAATTTGCATCAACATCCATTGAAAGTTCATAGTATCCGTCTTTTGATACAAAATTTGATGCATTGTTAAATAACGGTTTTCCAAAATCAAAAGCATCGAAAAGTTTTGAAAAATCATTTTCCCAAGTAGTTAACGGGAAATAACTAAATAATCTTTCTAACATAGTACTAATATTTTAAAGTTTATTATAGTCTTGTTACAATTCTACCTCTTGTCATGTCATAAGGTGAGATTTCAACTCTCACCCTATCACCTTCAAGTATTCTTATGTAGTTTTGTCTAATTTTTCCACTTATTACACAAAGTAATTCAATTCCTGTGTCATCCAATTCAACTCTAAACATTGCATTTGGCAATGCTTGTATCACAACTCCTTCTTGTGTAATTAATCCTTGTTTAGACATAAATATTAGATAATTGATTTTTTAACCGTGTCGTATCCTGCTTCTCCATAATGGAAAATTTCAGCAAGGGTAATCGGCTTATTAAGAGTGGTTTCAATACCACGTTCTCTTAAAATTTCTTCAGCCTTAGGAACTGCTAATTCTTTAAATTCATATTTTGACATTAATCTGCCTTTTCTCAAAAGAGCGCTATCAATATTCTTCATATCTTCATTGAAAGTACAGATAAATTTCATTCCAAGGTCATCAGAAAGCAGCCCGTCAGTCATATTAAGAAGTAATGAAACAGCAGAAGCACTTCCACTTTCTTTTCTGTCTCTGATTGCATTTTCACAGTCTTCAAGAATAATAACGTGGTTATTCAAAGTAATAAGGAAAGAGCCAAAAGATGGCTCACCTAAAAGCGTAATCATACTTGCAGGAACATATACAAATTTTCTATTTGGGAATAAATTAACAAGGTGTTTGATATATGAAGTCTTACCTGTACCTTTTTCACCATGCAAAATGACAAGGCCACTTTTATCGTCTTCAGCAATGAAGTTGCGAATCTTTTCATCTTCAACTTCAAACCCATCGTTATACAACTTTTTAATATCAAAGTTTTGGTAAACTTTTACCTTGCCTTTATCAAGATAATACCCAGAAGTGCTACTACACAATCTCCAAATATTATTTTCTTCGCCCTCAGGTGCGATATAAAATTGAAGAACAGATTCAACAAACGAATTTAATTCATCAATATGCTTGTTGTCGAATAGCACATAAGACTCTGTTACTGAAGTCTCAAATCTTGCGTAAATGTTACTCTTATTAAGAATAATACAAAATCCAAGATTTGTCTTATCTTCTTTATTTCCAAGAATAGTTGTGAAATAGGGGGTAAATTCAATGTCTTCGTCCTTTGGAGTATTTTCCAATAAATACTTTGCTATCTTTTTGGTGTCAAATTTGTAATCGCCATTTGTTCTTGATTCATAGTCAAACAAATAACAGCCCGGAAAATACCCGTTTTTTGCATAAAACAAATTTTGTAATGAAATACCATCAACATCGCCATATCTACTTGAAGAATCAAATGGTAAGTTAATGTTACTAAAATTTTTAATTCCGTCTATCATAAACTAATTTAAATGTTTTTATTTAATATACAAATATTTTTTTATTTATCTGCCGAAAGTATTATTTTTGTGCTAACAAAAATGTTTCCCCTATGGATTCACCGTTCATATACGACAGATACGTCACCGGAAAGAACTTCATCGGCAAAAAGGAGGATGCTACCATCCTGGGAAATCTCATCACTCACGGCGAGAACATTACCATCTACGCTCCCCCGAAAAGCGGGAAGCATTCTCTCATCCAGCAGGTACTGTTCAACCTGAGGATCAACGGTACCAGGTTCTCTGTGGGCCAGACAGACCTCATCCCCATAAGGACAGTGTCCGATTTCCTGGTCACATATGGTTCCACCGCCATACGCACGGTCGCCTCCACTCCTGACGAATACTCCAGGATAATCGCGAACCATCTTGAAGGCACCCATTTCATCTTCGACCATATCGCTTTTTCCGACCATGGCCAGGTCGTATCCCTAAACTGGGATCCCGACGACAATGACCTTGAAAAGATGCTCCTCCTCCCCTTCCGCATCGGAAAGGAATCAAGACAGCATATCATCATGATACTCGATGAATTCCAGAACCTCGACAAGACAGAAGACGGGGAAAGGGTGTGGAAGGCCATGGAGAAAGTGATCCGCGAGAACAGGCCTACGGATACTCCTGCATGTTCTTTCATCCTGGTCGGGTCGCAGGTCAACGCGATGAAAAGCATTTTCAAGGACCGGCGTTTCTTCTACCGCCTGGTCGAACATTTCCCTATCCGGGAACCCGAAAGCAAAGTCATCGCCGAACATATCGTGAAAGGCTTCCTCTCAGGAGGCAAGGTAGTTGACAGGGAACTTATCCTCGGGGTAAGCAGCCTGCTTCGCAACAATATGTGGTATATCAACCACTTCTCCTCTATCTGCGACTACCTTACCAGGGGCTACATCACCGAACCGATGCTGCTGGAGTCCCTGGGCATCCTGCTGTCAATCCACGAGCCTCGGTTCAAGGCGACAATGGACGACCTCACGACTTTCCAGGTAAGTCTGCTCAGGGCAATCGTGGACGGGAAAAAGAAATTCAGTTCCGCAGACATCATCAAAGAATACGGCCTGAATTCGTCGGCCAACGTCCGAAGGCTCAAGGATGCATTGATGAAAAAGGAAATCGTCACCTTCGACGATGACGATGTCCCTTCCATCATCGATCCCCTTTTCGAGTATTGGGTGAGAAAGTATTATTTCAAGATTGTAATCTGATGGCAAGAAAACACATCGTAGTCCTCTCGGGGGCAGGAGTTAGCGCAGAAAGCGGCATCTCGACATTCAGGGACAACGGAGGACTCTGGGACAAATATGACATAAACGAGGTCTGTTCCATATACGGATGGGAAAGCAATCCTTCCCTGGTTCTCGAGTTCTATAACGAACGAAGAGCGCAGCTGCGTGATGCAAAGCCTAATCCAGCCCACAATGCAATCGCCTCATTGGAAGATACTTATGATGTCAATGTCATCACCCAGAACGTGGACAACCTGCACGAGAGGGCAGGCAGCACGAGGGTCCTTCACCTTCACGGAGAACTCACCAAAGTCCGGCCTGAGGACAGTTACAACGACGGGGACTCCTTTTCGACCGGAGGAATAATCGACGTCGGATATGAACCGGTCCGGCTGGGAGACAAGTCCCCGGAAGGCGTCCAGCTCAGGCCGCATATCGTATTCTTCGGCGAAGCCGTTCCCAATATCGGCAAAGCAATTGACCTGGTGGAAAGCGCCGGCCTCATCCTCATCGTAGGTACTTCGCTCAAGGTTTATCCCGCCGCAGGACTGTACAGGTACGCCCGTCCGGATATCCCTATCTACCTCATTGATCCAAAGGAGGTTCCCGTGCAAGATGGACGCATAACCCAAATCACGGAGGTGGCGACGAAGGGGATGGAAACCTTCATGAAGATTCTGAAAGAGAAAAAGTTTTGATTTAACTAAAAAATATATATCTTTGCACCCGCTTTGTAAAAGGAGGTGTAAAGACATTATGATCATAGTTCCCATCAAGGAAGGCGAGAACATCGAGCGCGCCCTCAAGAAGTTCAAGAGGAAGTTCGAGAAGACCGGCGCCATCCGTGAAATGCGCGCGAGGAAGACTTTTGAAAAACCTTCCGTTCGCAAGAGAATCGCTCACGAGAAGGCTGTCTATCGGCCGCAGGTCTTTTTTTATTGCTCCTGGCTTTCAAGAATGAGGGGGCGGACCCCCTCAAACTCACTTATGCCTCGTCCCACTGTTTGCGGAGGAGCTCCACAGCGGCTGAAAGGACGGTTTTAGGATCACCGGCTTGACCACACTCGAAGCTTACGTATTTATCGTAGCCGATTTTCTTGAGACCGCGGAACCCATCAACATAATTGTCGAGTTCCCCGTCCTCGCCGGGAGTCTTGCGCCGCCCGCGGCTGGCGATATGTACATGCTGCAGTTTTGGTCCGGCTGCGCAGAAGGCAGCATAATCGGAAGGTTCCTCCTTCATGTGCCAGAAGTCGCCCATGCACTTCACTCCCTCACTGTCTGCATCGCGGGCAATGGCGGCGGCGTCGGCGACGAGCCTCATGTAGAAGCATTCTCCACGGTTGAGAGGTTCGAGAATCACGGTCGTTCCGTTCTCCACGGCGAATTCTCCAAGTTTATGAAGTTCCTCGCACAGATAATCCCTGGTCTCCTGG
>CALAVA010000164.1 GCA_937892025.1 uncultured Bacteroidales bacterium | reverse complement strand
CTCCTGTATTACAATGAGTTGGGATGGGGCAACCTATGTTTAGCGGACAGTAATACTTGTTTTTAGAATGATGAAAAAAACTATTCAACAACGAATTTCAAACAACCAATAATAAAAAAAAATCACTTTTTGTAAGTTCCTTTTAAAATAGAAGTATAAACATCATTGTTGAGCAAAATTTCTTTTGCCTTGTTCACATCAGGGTCTATACTTAAAGAGGCTTCAATACCACCTTTTTGATGATAATAACGAGAAGCAATTTCTACTTGCAACAATTCAGAAATTTCTTTTTTATATCTAAATAAATCATTTTCTTTTTCTTTGGCAACAACTTGCTCCAATTGGGCAATAGGAGCATTGATATTGTCAGAAAATTTGTCATCTTTAACACTCCGTTTTAATTGTTCCAATTGTTTTTCTGTAAAAGTTTTATATTCAAGATTTTTTGTCTTTACATATTGTACAAAATCATTGTATATTTCATCGGTAATAGTAAATTCTTTGGCGTCAGGAATAGTTGCGTGTTTGAGTTTAAACTCATTGGCAAAATTGAAAACAATATGTTTTTCCATCATAGCCAACAAAACAGTACTATATGAATCCACTTGATTATTGATATCTGGTTCCACTCCACCATAATCATAAACGATTCTACCGCCTTTGGTTTTGAAGGCTGTTGCCAAAGAGTCTGCCTTCCGTTTGTTTTGTCCATTTTCATCTTTATTGGCATAATCTACGGCTTGAATACATCTGCCCGAAGGAATGTAATATTTTGAAACCGTAACTTTCATTCTTGTATTATATGCCAATGGTACAATATTTTGCACCAATCCTTTACCATAAGTTCGTTGTCCTACAAGAACGGCTCTATCAAAATCTTGCAAAGAACCCGCTACAATTTCTGAAGCAGAAGCACTTGTTCGGTCAACCAAAACGACAATGGGTATTTTGGTATCAAGTGCAGGACTTAAGGTAGGAAAAATCTGATTTTTTGAACTATTTTTTCCTTGAGTTTTAACCACAATATTCCCTTTATCCACAAACAGATTAACAATATTAATAGCCTCGTTTAGCAAACCTCCACCATTGCCACGCAAATCTATAATCAGTTTTTGCATTCCTTCGGTTTTCAGTTGTTGAAAAGCCTGTTTCATGTCATCGCCCGCATTATCAGTAAATTGGTCTAAACGAATATAACCGATATGATTATCCAACAATCCCGAATAACTGATATTGGGCAATTTGATTTCTTTTCTAACAATCTCTTTGTTTACAGATTTTGTTTTGCCGTATGGCAAGATATTCATTTTCAATTTTGTTCCTGGTTGCCCACGGAGCATAGCACTAACATCAGAAAATGTTTTGTTTTGCACGCTTTTACCTTCTATTTCTAATATTTTATCACCGGGATTTAAGCCAGCCTCAAAAGCAGGCCAACCATCGTATGGCTCTGAAATGATAACATAATCACTATCTTGCTGTATCAAGGCACCTATGCCACCATATTGCCCTGTTGTCATCAATTTAAACTCCTCAAGGTCTGACTCTTGATAAAAAACAGTATAGGGGTCCAAGTTACTCAACATCGCATCTACCGATGTTTTTAGCAAATCATTTACATTGATTTCATCTACATATTGCTCATCTAATTGTTTTAAAATAGAGGCATAAATATCTATATTTTTAACTATTTCAAAATCATTACGTACAAAACCATAAAAAACGGCTCCTATGGTTAAGGTAAAAACTATAATTAGAATATTCCTTTTTTTTCGACTCATTTTTCGATTTTATTTTAATAACATAATTTGCGTTTTAGTTGTGCATTTTTGATATTCTGCATAACGTTCAATTCTGTGTTTTTATTGTGCTTTCCCCTATAACCGCTGAACAAGTTAAAGGAAGTGAAAAAATTCTTACCTGAAAAATTCCAACTTGAACTTTTATAGCCCCCAAAAAAGTGCTTTTTCCCGATACCACTGCTAATATTTTTTATAATCGATAATTCCGCCAACGGGTAAAAATAGTAATTTTATAATGAAAAAAAAAATGTACCTTTGCAAAAAAAATTAAGTTTAACTAAAATATAAAATAATTGTAAAAATGAAAAAACACGTATTTTGTATTGTTAGCACATTAGTATTAGTAGGAGGTCTATCGTTTAACGCATGCAAAAAAGAATCTATGGAAAACAAGAATATGGCTACTCAAAGACCTATCCTTAGAGAAAAATTATATCATTATGAAGCAGATTCATTAATTGGTGCCTTTTCATGTGATTATGTACAAACTAACCTTTATTCTGTAATTACACAATATCAAATAGACAACTGGGGTGGATATTTATACTTTATTCACGATGAAGATTCTATAAAATATGGGCACTTTATTGGATATGAAAATATGTATGATGATATTGTAAACGAAGAAACATATGAAGAAATATGGAATGAATTTAATAATCTTGATGAAGCAATAGTTTGGTTGGATTTTAGGTTTATATACAATAGTCAAGAAGCTGTAGTGTATCAAAAAACAGATGGAAAATGGATAGTTATCGTTGAAGATAGAACTTACTATTAGTACGATTTTTTTTCTGTAAATGAAATGTTATTAATAGCAAGTGACACTGCATTTAGTAATTACATCTATCATCTTGACACATTATTTATGCTATCTCAATATATACTAGATAAAACTATCTTTTGTTCTATTTATAATGGATATTATTCCACACTATCAAGTTCAATATTAAATACATATCCTTATTTTGATGATAGAGAAGATTTCTTATATTTACTATTAGATCAAATAGCAGAAGAGGTAGATATTAATGGTATATGTTATGGCCATTGTCCTTGTAGTAATTCCTTATATAAATGGGAAAATACATTTTGCAGGAAGGCATGTAGATTAGACAGAAGATATGAAGCAGGAAAAATATCAGAGGCTGTTTATTGTGAAAAAATGAATAATTTAGTTAGTGAATTTAATGATAAGAATGGTCGAGAAATTCGTCCTAATTTTGTTTGTGATTAATATTTAAAAATTTATACTTATGAAAAGGATATTTGCATTTTTAATCATTATTCCCTATTTAACATTAACAATAGTATATGCTAATGGGAACACGGAACATTCCAAGACAAAATCACGCTTGAGTGATAGACAACGCTATGAAAAATATGTACAAACACCAATGTCATTAGCCTCTTGTGCCATTACCGCAGGAGAGGTCAAATTCAAAGTATCTGTTTGGCAAGACAAAAATGCCAATCCCACAAGTTATGATTGTCAAATGAAATTTTTACGTTGGCCTTCTGTTGAATACTATTTACCTCAAATAACTTTAACCATTGGCGATTCTATGTGTATCACAATGAACAATGATTCTGTTTATACGACAAATTTAAAAACACAAGCAAGCACAGTTGGCAATTTGAAAACAGGTATCCAATATCTAGAAGAAAATCAATTTGTTGCTTTTTATGCTTATTGGTATAATTTAGCGGGACAAGTTTCTCATGTCAATATCGTAAAAAATAAAGACAAAAATCTTGTTTCAACTTCTTTTGAAATATTAGATGCAGATGAGACACAATATGCTATTAGTGGTGCCGGACAATATGAGATAAGCTATCAAGAAAACACTACCAAAGATGAAGTTTTCTTGCAAACATACACCTACGAACCAACCAAAAGATGGAGTGAAAAATATGGTTTTGAAAAAATAACTTGTCAATTAAATGATGTAAATCTTCAAGCCAACCCATTGGAATGGGACAAACTATCTAAACAAGAAAAATATGCTACCATCGTGATGTTAAAATCTGTTGTTAGACTTTATATGTGCAATAGTAAAAACTACGACAATGCAATGGAAACATGCAATTTACTTATTGAAGGAGTAAAAAATGCCCAATTGCCTCAATTGAAATAAATATATAGGCTTTATTAAAAAATCACTTTAGCAATAAGGAATAATATGAAAGATACTTTCACGTATTATCGTTGCATAAAAGAGTAGAACTTTACATTAAACTCTATCTCGATAAACCGGGTTGTCGGTGTCTTGCGACCATGGCAGCCATTGGTTGTAATCGCCGCCGTTTACCCACGATTTCGACGACTCGATGATAAGGAAATGGTCATCGTGCATGCCGAAGCCTTTCGAGAAGATGACTGCGACAAGACGCACTACAAATGCGACTAAAATGATACATTTCAACGGATTCTCATAATAGAAATCAACTATTTTCTTTCTAAAATCATTCATATATCCTATTTATTTGTCAATTATTAAACTTAAAAGATATGATTTCACCATTTCCGGCTTTATCATCAGCATACATTTACAATTTGGAATTTTTCTACATTCATTGCATTCTTTTTGCGTCACGAAATACTTTGCGTTTTTGCCAATACATGCCCATCTTCCCGGATGCATAGGACGAATCGGCGGATAAATTCCGATTGCGTTTTTCCCCAAAACGGCAGCTATATGCAGCGGCCCTGTACTCGCTGCTATCAGTCCATCAGAATGGTTAATAAACGCTATATAATCAGGTAATGTCATCTTCCCGGTAAGGTCAACAACATGGTCTTTTGGTTTTGAAAGCAAAGCCTCTCGAACCAAAATGCCTTCACTTTCGGTGCCACAAATAAATATTTTGAATTTTTCGGCAGGCAAAATCTCTATCAGTCGCTTGAAATTGTCGAGACCCCATTCGCGGGCACTACCTTTCGATTTCGGATGTAAAATTAAGTTAAATTTTTGATTATCAATATATTGACAAGCATAACAACTGTCTTTTACAGATTTAAAATCAAACAAATTCACGATTTCGTCAAGTGAATACAAGTCTTCAACTCCGTCAAAACAAGTCAGGAGCTTGAGGTTCAGTTGAGCTTCATGAAGGTTTGATTTTTTTCGCGACAGTTTGATAAATTTGTTGCAAGTCCACCAATGATAAAACCTGTTTGTTGTTCCGATGCGAGTTTTTATTCGTGCTTTTTTTGCTGCCTTGGCTATTTCGGGGCGTGGCAGAACATGAATTATGGTATCGGCGTGGATGTCCGCAAGATTCGTGGTTTTCCAGTCATAAAACTCATCAACATCAGAACAGCAGGCTACGATGTCTTTTGTATATGATGAGCCAAGAAAAACGACCTCGCAATCAGGAAAATTTTTCTTCAACACTGTGGCCATTGGCAATGTCAAAATAACATCGCCAATACTGTCTGTCCTGCTTATTATGACTCGTCCTGGCTTCATTCCTTCTTTGTCATCTCATGCAACTTGCTGTATTTCATAAAAGTTGCAAACGCCGATATTTTACATACGATATAGCCGTAATATCCGTCAAGGAAACCAAGTTGAAACAAATAATCGTGCATAAATTTCCATATAGTTTTCACACAAACTTCACCTTGTATTCGTGGCAAATCTCCTCTGTGGCGTCTGTTGACAACGAATCGACCACGACAATCTCATCCGCGACATCTTTTACCGACTCAAGGCACCGGCGGATGTTACGATCTTCGTTTTTCGTGATTATGACGGCTGTGAGGAGCATGACACAATTTTTTGCAAATAAAATCGTTGCAAAGATAATAAAAATTTACATATAGATTGCAAATAGCAAACTTATAGAATACATTATAGGTTAAAAGGTGGTGATATAGCCACCTTTTCCTATTCTATAAGGTTGAAAGAACAACACTCAATTTGTAAGGCAATATTCAATTTTTATGCAATATATTTATTGTGTTGCATAAAAAAGCATGTTTTTTATGCAATATAAGTTTTAAATTGAAAAAAAAGTGGTACCTTTGCATTTGAAAAAAGAGAATACAAATGAAGACAATTATTCTTAACCTACGGAGAGAACGAGACGAATTATTATCGCGTCCTTATTTGCTACGACGAAATCATTATGATGTGGAAGCATTGTTAGATAGTCGTTTAATCAAACTGATAACAGGTCCTCGACGTGTGGGTAAATCCACCCAAGCCTTGCTGTTGTTGCGGAACAAGAATTTTGCTTACCTGAATTTTGACAGTCAGCCGTTGTTGGATGTATGGGATGCCAATCTTGTCATGCGTTTATTAGAAGATGTCTATCCTGGTTATGAATACATCCTGCTGGATGAGGTACAGAATTTGAATCACTGGGATATGTGGGTAGGCGAACTCTATCGGCAAGGAAAAAACATGGTTATTACAGGGAGCAATGCAAAAATGCTGTCCAGTGAAATGGCTACCGTGCTAACGGGCAAGTATATACAATTGGAAATGCTACCTTTTAGCCTTGAAGAGTTTTTTGATTGGAACAAACTTGACCTTCATAAGGTATTGGAAGAAAGACCGACAGAAGCCTCGGCACTGATGGACGATTATCTGCGAAATGGTGGTTATCCGGAGATGGTGGCATCGCGTCAATTGACAAGCAGTTATTTGGATACGTTGTTTGATTCCATTGTGTGGAAGGATGTGGCCAGACGTCACCATGTACGAAATATTACAGACTTGAACAATTTGGCAGTGTATTTGGTATCCAACTTCTGCAATTTTGTCAGTGCTAATGATTTGACTGAAGAATTGGGCTTTTCCAGCGTCAATACCACCAAAAAATTCATGGACTATCTGCATGAGCCGTATCTGTTTTATTATTTGCCACGGTACAATAGTAAACTGAAGCTGATGAAAAAGGCTTCTCGCAAAGTATATGTGGTTGATAATGGATTTGTAGTAGCCAAGGCGTTCGCTTTGAGTGAGAATCTCGGACGATTGCTTGAAAACCAAGTGTTTATTGAGTTGTTGCGACGAGGGTACAGCACAGAAAAGAGCCTGTTTTATTATCATTCGCGTAATGGCAAAGAAGTGGATTTTGTGCTGCGTAAAGGGGCAAAAATTGAATGTTTGATGCAGGTGTGCTATGACATGAGAGGAGCCAAAACAGAGAAACGGGAGATTGATAGTCTGGTGGAGTGTGCCGAAGAGTTGAAATGCAACAATCTTGTGATTGTAACCAACAACGAAGAGCGGATCATAGAGAAAAACGGTTATAAGATAAGGGTGGTACCCGTGGCAAAATTCTAATTTATGTTTGTGGCTGTTTGAAAATGTCTAAAAAAAGTACTCTATTTCAATAGTGTCCAAAATAATTTTGATATTATTTTGTGAATAGACAGAGAAGGTTAATAGTAAGGCAGATTGGATAAGTGTCAGAAAGCGAGGATACCCTGAGTGTCAGATTCGAGTTCATCTTCAGGCGGAGAAAAGGGGTTGTTAA
>CALAVA010000163.1 GCA_937892025.1 uncultured Bacteroidales bacterium | reverse complement strand
GGTTTTAATAGATGTAATTCGTATCCAAATCATTTGGAAAATATTTTCTATCAAAACAATGAATATTAGAAAAAAAAGTTTTATATTTGCACTCCTTAAAATATCTTTTTTAGGACAAAAAATAGAATTAGATAAAAATAAAAAATAAGGATAAAAAGTAAGATATGCCTACAATTCAACAATTAGTAAGAAAAGGGCGGACGCAAATGAAATATAAAAGTAAGTCCCCTGCATTGGATGCTTGCCCACAAAGAAGAGGTGTTTGTGTGAGAGTTTATACAACTACTCCCAAAAAACCAAATTCTGCAATGAGAAAAGTGGCAAGAGTGAGATTGACCAACCAAAAGGAAGTGAATGCCTATATTCCTGGTGAAGGTCATAATTTGCAAGAACACTCTATCGTGATGATAAGAGGTGGAAGAGTAAAAGACCTTCCCGGTGTAAGATACCATATAATTAGAGGTGCCTTAGATACATCTGGTGTGGAAGGAAGAAAACAAAGACGTTCTAAATATGGTGCTAAACGTCCTAAAACAAAAGCATAGTAATACATTATTAATATTAATATAAGAAAAGTTCTTTAAAAAATATAAAAGAGCATGAGAAAAGCAAGACCAAAGAAAAGAATTATTTTGCCAGACCCAAAGTATAATGATGTTCAAGTTACTAAATTTGTCAACAACATTATGTTGGGAGGTAAGAAAAATGGAGCTTTTAAAATTTTCTATGAAGCGATAGATGTAGTTTCAGAAAAAACGAAAGAAGATGGTTTGGAGGTATGGCGACAAGCTTTAGCTAATGTAACTCCATCTGTGGAGGTTCGTAGTAGAAGAATTGGTGGTGCTACATTTCAAATTCCTTCTGAAATTCGTCCAGAAAGAAAACAATCTGTCGGCATGAAAAATTTGATAAATTTTTCACGTAAACGTCATGAAAAATCAATGAGCCAAAAATTGGCCGCAGAAATCATGGCTGCTTACAAAGAAGAAGGTGCTGCATTTAAACGTAAAGAAGAAATTCATAGAATGGCAGAAGCCAATAAGGCTTTCTCTCATTTCCGTTTTTAGTCAAAAAAACACCGAAGAAGAGCATAGCATAAGTAAGAATGGAAGATTTGAAATTAGTTCGGAATATTGGTATAATGGCCCATATCGATGCTGGTAAAACCACCACAACCGAGCGTATTTTGTACTATACCGGAAAAAACTATAAGTTAGGTGAGGTACATGATGGTGCGGCTACGATGGATTTTATGGAGCAAGAACAAGAACGTGGCATTACCATTACTTCTGCTGCAACGACAGTCTTCTGGAAAAGAGATGATATGCCCTATAAAATCAATATAATTGATACGCCCGGACACGTAGATTTTACTGTAGAGGTAGAACGTTCTTTGAGAGTGCTGGATGGAGCTGTTGCTTTGTTCTGTGCTGTGGGAGGCGTGCAACCTCAATCAGAAACAGTTTGGCGGCAAGCCGATAAATATGGCGTGCCACGTATCAGTTATATTAATAAAATGGATAGGATGGGAGCAGATTTTTTTGATGTCATCGCTCAAAT
Source organism: uncultured Bacteroidales bacterium (assembly GCA_937892025.1). Classification (GTDB taxonomy): domain Bacteria; phylum Bacteroidota; class Bacteroidia; order Bacteroidales; family WCHB1-69; genus UBA1205. The sequence goes on along the minus strand of CALAVA010000163.1, from coordinate 7,714 downwards.
AAAACAACGTTTAGGAGCCAATCCTATTCCATTGCAAATACCTATTGGAGCCGAAGATTCCTTTAGCGGAATTGTAGATTTGGTGTTTAATAAGGCTTATGTTTGGGATGAAGAGTCAAAAGGAATGCTTATCAATGAAATTCCTATTCCAACAGACATTCAGGATATTGTAACAGAATATCGCCTTAAACTAATTGAAGGTGTTGCTGAAGAACGAGAAGATTTGTTGGAGAAATTCTTAGAAAATCCCGATTTTATTACTTCAGAAGATATTATAGCCGCTGTAAGAGAGGCTACAATTTCTTTGAAAATAACACCTGTTTTGTGTGGGTCATCTTTCCGAAACAAAGGCGTACAAAGATTATTGGATGCAATAACCTATTATTTGCCAAGTCCAATGGATAAAGGAGCAATAAAAGGAATTAATCCCAAAACAGAAAAAGAAGAAATACGTTTACCTAGCGACACGGAACCCTTTTCCGCTTTGATATTCAAAATAGCAACCGATCCTTTTGTCGGGAAAATCGCATTTTTTAGAGTTTATTCGGGAACATTGCAAGCAGGAAGTTACGTTTTAAATACTTCTACAGGTAAAAAAGAACGTGTGTCAAGAATTTTTGAAATGCATGCCAACAAACAGAAAAACTTGGATAGTATTTCTGCCGGGAATATCGGTGTTTTGGTAGGATTAAAAGAAATGAGAACTGGGAATACCATTTGTGATGAAAATCATCCTATTGTATTAGAATCTATAGAATTTCCAGAACCTGTTATCAGTATTGCAATAGAACCCAAAACACAAGAAGATATAGATAAATTAAGTGTTAGTTTGCAAAAGTTGGCAGAAGAAGACCCAACTTTTAGAGTTAATACAGACTCTGAAAGCGGACAGACCGTTATTAGTGGAATGGGAGAGTTGCATCTTGAAATATTAATAGATAGAATAAGAAGAGAATTTCATGTTGAATGTAATTCTGGTAATCCTATCGTTTCTTATCGAGAAGCAATTCGTTCCACAGTACATCATAGAGAAGTACACAAAAAACAAACAGGAGGGCGCGGTCAATTTGCCGATATAGAGTTTGAAATATCCCCAGCAGAAGATGGAGTAAAAGGCTTGCAATTTGTAAATGAAGTTAAAGGTGGCAATATCCCTAAAGAATTTATGCCGAGTATTCAAAAAGGTTTTGAAAAAGCAATGAATAATGGTCCACTTTTAGGCTATCAATTAATAAATGCTAAAGTTGTTGTGATAGATGGTTCTTATCATCCCGTTGATTCAGATGCAAATTCTTTTGAAATCTGTGCATATAAAGCATTCAAAGAAGCAGCAAAAAAAGCCGATCCTACCTTGTTGGAACCGATAATGAAAGTTGAAGTGGTTGTGCCAGACATATATTTAGGAAATGTAACAGGCGATTTAAATAGAAGAAGAGCCGTATTGTCTGAAATTTCAGCCAAAATAGGTTTACAGCATATCAAAGCAAATGTTCCTCTCGCTGAAATGTTCGGTTATATAACTAATTTGAGATCTTTAACCTCAGGTAGAGGTTCTGTAACAATGGAATTTTCACATTATGCAGAACCACCGATAAATGTGGTGAACGAATTAGTCTCTAAATGGAAATTAAGTGTTAAATAATTAATAATATAAACAAAAGTGAGTCAAAAAATTAGAATTAAATTAAAGTCGTATGACCACAGTTTGGTTGATAAATCAGCCGAAAGAATTGTGAAGACAGTCAATGCCGTTAAGGATGACAATGTTGTTGTCGTTGGTCCTATTCCACTTCCAACACAAAAGAAGATTTTTACAGTAAATCGTTCTACCTTTGTAAATAAAAAAGCAAGAGAACAGTTTGAGTTATCTTCTTATAAGCGTTTATTGGATATTTATGGAACAACAGCAAAAACTATTGACGCATTAATGAAACTAGAATTGCCAAGTGGAGTAGATGTAGAAATTAAATAGTTGCTTAACAGTAAAGATTGTAAAAAAAGTTAAATAAAAAATAATCAAGTACAAGTAAAAATGTCAGGATTAATTGGAAAAAAAGTAGGTATGACCAGTATTTTTGATGCCTCTGGAAAAAATATTCCATGCACAGTTATAGAAGCTGGTCCTTGTGTGGTAACACAAGTAAAAACAGTAGAAAAAGATGGTTATGATGCAATACAATTGGCATTCGATGACAAAAAAGAAAAAAACACATCCAAAGCGATGAGAGGACATTTTGCTAAAGCAAATACAACCCCTAAACGTGTCGTTAGAGAATTTTCTCGTTTTGAAGTTGAACATCGTAAACAACATGGAGAAATTCTTGATGTTACTGTCTTTGAAGAAGGTGAGTTTATTGATGTTTCTGGTGTCAGCAAAGGAAAAGGTTTTCAAGGTGTCGTAAAGCGTCATGGTTTCGGAGGTGTAGGCGATAGTACACACGGACAACATAATAGATTACGTGCTCCCGGTTCTATGGGTGCGTCTTCTTATCCTTCAAGAGTGTTTAAAGGTATGAGAATGGCTGGTAGAACTGGTGGTGCTAAAGTTAAGATGATAAATTTACAAATTGTAAAAATTATTCCAGAAAAGAATCTATTAATTGTAAAAGGTTCTGTACCTGGATATAATGGTTCATATTTAAAAATAGAAAGATGGAGCTAAAAGTATATAAAACAGACGGAACAGAATCAGGTAGAACGGTAACACTGAATGATAGTATATTTGCCGTAGAACCTAATGAGCATGCAATTTGGTTGGATGTAAAACAATATTTGGCCAATCAGCGTCAAGGAACCCATAGTAGTAAAGAGAAATCAGCATTGTCGGGTTCTACCAAAAAATTAGGTAATCAAAAAGGAGGCGGTGGTGCTCGTAGAGGTAGCATAAAATCTCCATTGTTGCATGGTGGTGCGAGAGTTTTTGGACCTCATCCAAGAGAGTATGGCTTTAAATTGAATAAAAAAGTGAAGAGATTAGCAAGAATTTCTGCTTTATCTGCACAAGCCAGAGATAATAATCTAATGATATTGGAAAATTTTGATTTTCAGGCTCCTAAAACAAAAGATATGGTTAATTTATTGAAAAACATAAATCTTTTTGATAAAAAAACCTTATTTGTTGTTGATGAATTAAATAAAAATGTATATTTGTCTTCTCGTAATTTGGACAAGGTAAATATTTTAACTGTTTCAGATTTAAATACTTATCAAATATTAAATGCTCAAAAAATTGTTATTTTAGAGCAAAGTACTTCCAAATTTGATGAACATTTTAAAATAAATGCATAAAAATGGATAAACTAAAAGTGATAATAAGACCGCTTGTCTCTGAAAAAATGGTGGCAGATAGCGAAAAATATAACCGATATGGTTTTATTGTAGATCGTAGAGCCGATAGACAAGATATAAAAAGAGCGGTAGAGGAGTTATATGAGGTTGAAGTTGAGAAGGTTAATACGCTAATTCAACGTGGAAAAAAAGTAACACGTAGAACAGCAAAAGGTTTGATTGCCGGACAACGTTCAAGTTTTAAGAAAGCAATTGTTCAATTAAAAGAAGGTCAGACAATTGACTTTTATAGTAATATTTAAGTTAAGAAGTAAAAAAAATGGGTTTAAAAAAGTTCAAACCGGTAACAGCCGGTCAAAGATTTAAGTTGATAAGCAACTTTGAAGAGATAACAACTTCAACCCCCGAAAAGAGTTTGTTGTTATCAAAAAAACGCACCGGAGGTAGAAATAACGAGGGAAAAATGACTATGCGTTATATCGGTGGCGGACATAAAAAACAATATCGTATCATTGATTTTTGGAGAGAAAAAGATGGTATCCCCGCTACAGTAAAAACAATAGAATATGACCCTAATCGTTCTGCTCGTATTGCTTTGGTGTTTTATGCAGATGGTGAAAAACGTTATATTGTTGCACCGCATGGTTTACAAGTAGGACAAAAAATCTTATCAGGTAAAGGTATTTCTCCAGATTTGGGAAACACTTTATTCTTAGCAGAAATTCCACTTGGGACAGTTATTCATAATATTGAAATGCAGCCCGGCGGTGGTGCAAAAATAGCCAGAAGTGCAGGTTCTTATGCACAATTGATGTCAAGAGAAGATCGTTATGCTACGATAAAATTGCCTTCAGGTGAAACTCGTAAGATTTTGTGTACTTGTAAAGCGACTATCGGTATGGTGTCAAATATAGAACATAATTTACAAGTATCAGGAAAAGCAGGTCGTTCTCGCTGGTTGGGACATCGCCCAAGAGTTCGTGGTGTTGTAATGAATCCTGTAGATCACCCAATGGGTGGCGGAGAAGGTAGAGCTTCAGGTGGACACCCACGTTCAAGAAAAGGTTTGATAGCAAAAGGATACAAAACACGTAAACCTAAAAAAGCATCAACACAATTTATTGTTGAAAGAAGGAAAAAATAATAAAAGATAGGCAATATGAGTAGATCGTTAAGAAAAGGTCCGTATATACATTATAAGTTAGAGCAAAGAGTGATAGAAGCTCAACAATCGGGCAAAAAAGTGGCAATAAAAACATGGAGTAGAGCTTCAATGATATCTCCAGATTTTGTGGGACAAACGATAGCTGTTCATAATGGAAATAAATTTATTCCTGTATATGTAACAGAAAATATGGTTGGTCATAAATTGGGAGAATTTGCTCCAACACGTATATTTCGTGGACATGCTGGTAGTAAAGATAAAGGGAAAAAATAAAGCAAATAAATTAGAAAAATGGGTGCAAGAAAAAGATTAGCTGCAGAAGCTAGAAAAGAAGAAAACCGCACAAAATGCGTAGCACGTCTTGTAAACAATACGACCTCTCCAAGAAAGGCTCGTTTGATGGCAGATTTGATTAGAGGCAAAAATGTTGATTATGCTTTGAATGTATTGAAATATAGCAAAAAAGAATCATCTGCAAAAATGCATACATTGTTACTTTCCGCAATTGCTAATTGGCAGTTGAAAAATGAAGATAAAAGAGTGGAAGATAGCAATTTATATATAAAAGAAATATTTGTTGATGGTGGTTCTATAATGAAAAGATTAATGAGAGCTCCAAGAGGGCGTGCTTTTCAGATGAAAAAACGTTCAAATCACATCACTATAGTATTAGATAGTAAAGTAGTAGAAAACGTAAATCAAACAGAAAAATAAATGGGACAAAAAGTTAATCCGATAGGAATACGTTTAGGTATAGTTCGCGGTTGGGATTCTAGTTGGTATGGCGGAAAAAGTTTCGGTCAGAATTTGGTAGAAGATGATAAAATTAGAAAATATCTGAACGCTCGTTTGTATAGAGCAGGTATTTCTAAAATTTATATTGAAAGAACTTTAAAGTTGGTTACGGTAACTATCAATGCTGCTCGTCCAGGTGTTATTATTGGTAAAGCAGGCTCTGAAGTTGATAAGTTAAAAGAAGAATTAAAAAAGATAACAAACAAAGAAGTTCAAATCAATATTGTTGAAATCAAACGTCCAGAATTAGATGCTGTTGTTGTTGCCCAAAATATAGCAGGTCAAATAGAAGGACGTGTATTTTATCGTAGAGCCATAAAAAGTGCTATTCAGACAACAATGCGTGCAGGTGCAGAAGGAATAAAAGTTTCTATTTCAGGGCGTATCGGTGGTGCTGAAATGGCAAGAACAGAACATTACAAAGAAGGCAGAACTCCTCTTCATACATTACGTGCAGACATTGATTATCATCATGCTGAAGCACATACAACCTATGGTAGAATAGGTGTTAAAGTGTGGATTTGTCGTGGATTAGTATATGGGAAAAAAGACCTTTTTCAAGCCGCTTCAGATCCTATTTCCGCAAAAGATGGGCGTAAACCAATGTTAAGACGGAGTGAACGTGCTGAAAGACGTAAATAGTTGTTTAATTAAAGGAAGATAAATAAAAGTTAAAGCGATGTTACAGCCTAAAAAAACAAAATATAGAAGAGTCCAAAAGGGCAAAATGAAAGGAAATACCAAGCGAGGTAGTGAAATTGCGTTTGGTTCATTTGCCCTAAAAGCAACTCAAGAATGTTTAATGACAGGACGTCAAATTGAAGCCGCCCGTCAAGCAATAACACGTTATATGAAACGTGAAGGTCAATTGTGGATTAGAATATTTCCCGATAAGCCTATTACCAAAAAACCTGCAGAAGTGCGTATGGGTAAAGGTAAAGGCGCTCCTGATCATTGGGTATGTGTCGTAAAGCCGGGCCGCATTTTGTTTGAAATGGAAGGTTTAACGGAAGCAGAAACAAAGAGTGCTTTCCGCCTTGCCACAGACAAATTGCCTATTAAGACGAAACTTGTTACAAGAAGGTAATTTATGAAGGCAAAAGAAAAAGAAACCTTGAAAACAAAAAGCGTAGCAGAGTTGCAAGACCTGCTTGCTAAGGCTAAAGAGAAAAAGTTTAATCTTCTCTTTAAACATCGTACAACCCCGGTTGCCAATCCTTTGGAAATTAGGGTTGTTAGACGCGAAATTGCTCTTTTGAACACTTTAATTAAACAAAAAGAGCAAGTTAAATAAGAGGATTTATGGAAAATAAAAATACTCGCGCAGAAAGGAAAGTTTTAGTCGGTATCGTTATTTCTGACAAAATGAACAAAACCCGCACCGTTGAAGTAACAACAACTAAAAAACATTCTTTCTATGGCAAAATCGTAAGAACTACCAAGAGTTATCATGCCCACGATGAAGGCAATGAAAGCAAACTTGGCGACAAAGTGGAAATTACTTCAACAAGACCTTTGTCAAAACTTAAAAGATGGCGCGTTTCCAAAATTGTGGAACAAGCACTCGGCTAATACGGAGATAGAAGATGATTCAAATTAGAAGTATATTAAATGTGGCCGATAATTCCGGTGCCAGAAAAGTACAATGCTTTAAGGTACGCGGCGGCCATCATAGGGATATTGCTTCTTTGGGCGATGTTATAATGTGCTCTGTAAAGGATGCAATCCCTACATCAAACGTCAAAAAAGGCGATGTCGTAAGGGCAGTTGTCGTTAGAATTGCGCGTGAAAAACGCAGAAAAGACGGCTCTTATATCCGCTTTGATGACAATGCTGTTTGCCTTATCAACGAAAACTTGTTGTTACGGGTATAAACATGATTTCCAAACATACAAAGCCCAGTCAAAACGATAAAGGCGGTATTAAGCAAATTGAAGCCCCTATTCATGCTTCAAATGTTGCGGTTGTTTGTGCAAAATGCAATAAACACATGACCCCTAAAACAAAAACTAATGACAAGGGCATTGTTACAAGAGTTTGTGCAAAATGCGGGGCCGCTTTATAAGAGGATATTATGACAAATAAAACTGAAAATTATACACCCAGATATAAAACTCTTTATAAAGAAAAAATCCTTCCTGCTTTAATGAAGGAAATGAAGGTTAAAAGCCCTATGGCAGCACCTAAACTTGAAAAGATTGTTATCAATATCGGTGTTGCTGATGCTCGCGAAGATATCAAATTTATTGATATCGCTAAAGAAGACCTTACCGCCATTACAGGCCAAGCAGCCCAAATCAGGCGTGCTAAAAAATCTATCTCTAACTTTAAACTTAGGGAAGGTATGCCGATCGGTGTAAGGGTAACTTTGCGCGGCGACAGAATGTATGAATTTTTTGACAGATTCGTAAACATCGTCGCCCCTCGTATTCGCGACTTTCAAGGCTTTAACGGCCGCGGCTTTGA
>CALAVA010000162.1 GCA_937892025.1 uncultured Bacteroidales bacterium | reverse complement strand
TTTTAGTTTTAGCAAGTGTTTTATTGGTTTTTACGGCATGCAAGAAGGAATTTACAATTACAGTTGCACCCAATGATGCAACAATGGGAACGGTAACAGGGACAGGTATATATGCAAAAGGTACCCTTATTCAAATAGTTGCTTTGCCTGCAGAGGGCTATAAATTTGTAAAGTGGGACGATGGTAACACCGAAAATCCGCGTACTATAACGGTGGAAAGTAATGCGACTTATACAGCCTATTTTGAAAAAAAGACAAGTGGTGGTAGTGATGAACCCGGTGGCGGCGGAGATGACCCTGTACAAGAAGAATTTTCTGTTTCTGCTACACAAAAAGTGTATTTTTCTCCGGGCAACCTACAGTGGAGTGCCAAGAATGGTGGCAGCTCAGCCACCACGCATACCGTAGCAGACGGTGGTACAGAGGAGGGAACATGGCGTTTCGCTCCTAACCAGTGGGATGCCATTGGAAACAACAACAGCAACATCTCCTCATCCTACTCCGGCTGGATAGACCTTTTTGGCTGGGGAACAAGTGGATATCACAACTCAAGCGACCAGTACAATACAAACTACTATCCATATTCTAATAGTAGTTCAACAGTGAACACCACCGACAATTATTACGGCTATGGTCCTTCCACAAATATGGCAAACCCTAATATCTCCGGGACAAACTACGATTGGGGCGTTTATAACGAAATTTACAATTCCAAGACCCAAACTACCGATGCACCCGGCACATGGCGTACTCTCACAAAAGATGAGTGGAATTATCTTATAAACAGCCGTACAACATCTTCAGGCATACGTTATGCCAAGGCTACGGTGAATGGTGTTGCAGGTCTCATACTTGTTCCTGATAGTTGGAGTACTTCTACCTATAATTTGGATAGCACTAACACTTATACCTATACAACCAATGTTATTAGTTCTACACTATGGACAAGCTTGGAGAATGCTGGTTGTGTATTCCTGCCCGCCGCCGGCGAACGCTACCACACTTCACTCTCCGACATCGGTTCCAACGGCACCTACTGGTCGGGCACGAACAGAAAAAGCGACAACGACGCGTACCACTTGTTCATCTACAGCGGGGAGGTAGGGACAGGCACATGGTACCGCGACAGCGGTTTTTCTGTCCGCCTTGTCCGCAATGTAGAGTAGTTTTCCTTTGCAGGACAACAAAACAGAACAAAACCCAGCATTGGCGGCTGCTTATTTTGGTTCAAAAATAGGAGCATTAGATAATGCTTAAACATAAAAAGACTTTTGGCGTTCTATAGCGAAATTAAATGCTACTAATTTATTGGCATTTTCTGTTGGTTTTTCAAGATATGTTTCTAAGGCAGATAATTTTTCGTTTTTTTCTAAATAATGAGCAAATCTGTTTATTTATTTAAAGACAGCAAAAGCAGATTTTATCATATCATCATCTTGGTGAATAATAGGATAGAAAGCGTCATTGCCATAAATATTTCTTCCGATGTATGCTTTTGTCCATTTACAGAGTTCTTTTTTAGAAACCTCTGTTAATATGCCTACAATAGAATCTTGTTTTGCTTTTTCTTGTATTTGGGCAATTATATCTTCGCTAATTGAGAAATTGTTGATATAATCTTTTGCAGATGGATATTGTTTAAGCATTTTTTTTCTGTTGTTGGTTGCATATTGTGCTGCATATTGAAAAACGATGCCACTATTGGCCAAGCGATTAAAAAAGATAATATCTTCTGATGTTTTTAAAGGGATAAAAATATCAGGCATAATTCCCCCACCCCCATAAACGATTTTGCCAGAAGGAGTGGTAAATTTTAAAGAATCATCAAATGTATTTTTATCTTCTTCTTCCATTTCTCCGTCAAGATAGCGTTTGTAAAAATCGTTCATATATTTTTCTTCATTTCCTGCATCAAAAGGTCTTTGGATACAACGTCCGACAGGTGTATAATAGCGGGCAATAGTCAATAACACTTCTGAGGAGTCGCTTAAGACAAATTGTTGTTGTACCAATCCTTTGCCAAATGAACGTCTGCCAATAATTGTTCCACGGTCATGGTCTTGAATAGCACCAGCAACAATCTCACTGGCAGAAGCAGAATATTCATCTATTAAAATGACAAGATGTTGATTTTCATTTTGAAAATTACCTTTATTACTTGCTCTTATTTCTTGAGTGCGATAATGTAGCCCTTTGGTATAGACTATCATTTTTTTTGCTGGCAACAATTCATCGCAAATAGACACAGCGGCAGCCAAAAATCCTCCTGTATTGCCACGCAAATCCAAAATAAGATTTTTCGCACCCAATTTTAATAGTTTGTTTAAAGCAAGAGAAAATTCATCTGCAGTTGTTTGGGTAAAACTATTAATATTGATATAACCAATAGTTGGTTTTATCATATAATAATAATCAATGCTATTAACGGCAATGGCGTCTCTTTTTATATTGAAATACAATAATTTATCGTTATTATTTCTTAAAATTCCAATTTTAACCTTAGAACCTTTTTTTCCACGAATTTTTTGGATAACATCATTATTTTGAATCTTTACGCCTGCAATTTTAGAGGTATCCACTTCAATGATTTTGTCGCCGGGCAAAACGCCAACTTTTTCGGCCGGACCATCATTGGTAATACTCATCACAGTAACAGTGTCATTGAGTATATTAAACTGAATACCAATACCTTCTATGCCACCGCTCATAGATGTTTCAAATTGTTGAGTTTCAATTTTTGTCATATACGAGGAATGTGGGTCCAAGTCTGAAAGCATTGCTCTAATTGCATTGTCTGTCAATTGCAGATTATTGACTGAATCAAAATAATAATTTTTGATGAGATATTGTAGTTCTTTTATCTTATCCGATTGAATATAAATCTCTTTTGGCATTTTTTGCCTTTGGTTTAATTGGTATCCGCCTATAAAACCTATCGATAGTACCAAGGCAAAAAAAATAGGCAACAGCCGATTTCTTCGATTGTTTTGATATTCTTCTATCATTATTCGACAATTTCAATATTTTGTTTTAAAAATTCAGTAGGGAAATGCAAGAATGTATTCTTGTTTTCCAATGCGACCTTGTTCTTCCCAATAACAAGAAACAAAGTTTCTTTATCAAAAAACAATTCAATATCAGCAATATCAATTCCATACAAAATCAAAAGATTATTGTTAAGGTTGTAGCCGACAAATTGCATGGGGCTTTCCCATTGTTCCACAATAATTTCTTCTGATAATTCTTTGGATAAACTATCGTTTTGATAAACAAGCATAGTGGTTTTACGAATTAGTCTATCACTTTGAATTTCAAAATCTTCATCAATAGAATCATTAGGGCTGATATGGTCAGTTATATCATTTTTGGGTAAAAGATTTTCCTTGTTTTTGCTTGTGTTATTGGTTGTTTTTTTTACCATAGACATATCGTTAATAAGCAAGGAATCTTTTGCTTTGAAAGAATAAATATTATCAATTTTTTCAATTTGTGTTTTTGTAAATTGTTTGATAATACTGAAATAGGCAACTATTGCAGTTAGTAAAACACCGCAAAAAAAACCTATAGCAAAAAACAGAATATGTTGTTTCTTTTTTTGGGTAAGCATTGCTTAATTTATTGTTATTAAATAAGGCAGACGAGTTTGCACTCCTTCTATTTGTTCTGCGGTTTTCATTGCGTCAAGATAAGGCATAATAGATTGTAAATAAGCGTTTTTTCTAATGTATTTCAACATTGTATTTTCAAAAAACGATTCGCTTAATTCTGTATAAAAATCTTTTAAAACAGGATAATCTTTTGTTGAATAATTTTCAATTTTGGCCAATTCAGCGGCTTTGGCGATAGCAACTTCAAGATTGCCAAGTGTGTCCACCAATCCAAGTTCAAGAGCGTCAATACCAGACCAAACTCGTCCTTGTCCTATTTTATCGACATTTTCTTTTGTCATATTTCTACCATCTGCCACGCGAGTGAGAAAAACATCATAAGTTTGATTGACATTTCTTTGCATGGTTGCTTGTTCTACATTGTCCATGGGGCGAAAAATTTCGAGAGCGTCACTATGTACATTGGTGTTGACAACTTCTACTTTTACACCTATTTTGTTGTTGAGAAAAGATTGTACATTGGGGAACATACCAAAAACACCAATAGAGCCTGTAATTGTATTAGGTTGAGCGACAATATAATCAGCAGCACATGCTATATAATATCCACCCGAAGCGGCCACATCGCCCATAGAAACAACGATGGGTTTTTCGGCTTTTGTTTTCAATACTTCTCGCCAGATGTTTTCAGATACCAAGGCAGAGCCACCGCCTGAATTAATACGAAGAACAATGGCTTTTATATTTTTGTTTTTTCTGAGTTTTATCAATTCATTGATAATGTTTTCACCTATAGAAGAAGAGTTTCCTTCTCCAGAGACAATGTTTCCGACAGCATACAAAATGGCTATTTTGTTTTTAGTGGATTGTGTTTTGGCTGCCACATGGTTATATTTGCTTAAAGAAATGATAGAAATATCTTTGTCTTTTGCAACATTCATTTGCTCTTTTAAGAAATCTACATATTGGTCTGCATAAATGAGAGAATCAACAAAGCCCAATTCGACTGTTTTTGCATTGTCTGCCAACAAACTAAGGTTATCACACGCTGTGTTGAAAGTTTGTTTTTCTATGGAACGACTTGTGCAGATTTGAGTTGTTATATTTTCCCAAATGGAATTTAGCAAACGGGTCATTTGTTCTCTATTGGCCTCACTCATAGATTCAAGAATATAGGGTTCTACAGCACTTTTGTAAGTGCCAACTTTGACAACTTGCATTTCTATATCCATTTTTTTCAATAAGTTTTTGTAAAACACGACAGAAGAGGATAAGCCTTTCAACAAAAACATGCCCTGCGGATTGAAAAACACTTTGTCTGATACGGATGCTAAATAATAGGCTCCTTGAGAATATATATCCCCATAGGAATAGATAAATTTTCCTGATTCTTTAAAATCAACCAATGCGGCACGAATTTCTTCTATAGAGGCCACCGAAGCAATCATATTGTCCAACTCCAAAGATATACCAACAATATTTTCGTCATCTTTTGCTTTTTTTATATTATCAATAATGGTTTTTAAGCCAATATCTTTGACAGAATTAAGATTTTCACCCATATATTTGTCAAAAGGGTTTTCGACATTACGTTCTATAATGTTTCCATTTAAATTTAGAACAAGCATAGTATTAGGCACAACCGAAACATTTTTGTCTGTTAAACTGAAGGTGCCAATGATAAATATTAAAAAGAATACAAATACGATAACATGGAATAACAATAACCCCACTATTGTAGCAAAGGTCATTTTAAAAAATTGTTTCATAATAAAATAATTATTGTTTAATAAATAAGAGAAAAAGATTTCATCAATTTAATTTTTCATCTCTCGCATATTTGCAAAATTGAAATTCAATCGTACCGTTATTGTATGATGATTTCTATATGTAAAAGGTTCATAGATGCTATTGCCTGTTTTTTCTGCATAATCTCTGTTAAAAGTATTGTAGAAAGTGCCAATATTGAATCCGTATGTAACAGAACCTGTAAGCCGATGAACTTCTCGAGTACGTTTACGATAATTAGCAGGGAAAGATAGACCTATTTCTGGGCGAATATAAAAATTCGCACTTGCTTCATTGTATTTATTGTCAGACATTTGTGTTTTTGGAGAATAAACAACCGAAAGAGCCACACCATAGATAAACGGATTAAGGTCAATGTTGCCGAGAAAACTACAATGGAATGTTCCAGTGAGACTATGAATAAGATTGTCTTGTCTTCTGTTGATGTTTAATCCCAAAGCATAAGTTACAGATTGTTGCATAAATCGGTTTCCGACACCATAATATTGTGTAGCCGAATAACCTATTCCTATTGCTAAAGTTGGAGCAAAAGGTTTAAAATTGTCAGACACATACGCCAAGGCTTGTACCGTTAAACCATGCCGGATAACGGCCGTGCTTTTTCCTAAACTTGAAAAATTGTTTTTGTGATTACGGCGATTGACTTGCCCTGAAACCGTTTGTGGCAACGATAAGACAATCCCTAATATTAATATTATAATTAATTTGATGGTAATTTTGTTCATCTTTATGTATGATAATAAAAACATTTTGCAAAGATATAAAAAAAACTAAAATCCATAGTAGATTATTGTTTGATTTTTTCCCTTATAGATTTAAGTGACAAAGTTATAAAATAATATGATTAAGATTGTTTGTTAATCTTTTTTAATAGCCTTGCATTTATCTTTACAATTTGTACAAGCACAACCATATTCTCTTCCACAACAAGAGGTTTCGTTTTTTCTATTGCGGATACATGTCCAAAGTGCCCACCCTGCAACAGCAAGCACCAACAATAATACTATTATACTTTGTATATTCATATTTTATTGTATTTCAATTATATTATAGCACTTACTATCATATAAGTAATGAAAGCGCATATCCATGCAATAACACATTGGAAAAACACAACAAACAATGCCCATTTCCAATTTAATTCGCGGCGAATGGCAGCGATAGCGGCAACACATGGAGTATATAACAAACTAAATATAAGCATAGAAGCGGCAGAGGCTGTTGTTAAAAGAGTGGTTAAGTTTAATACTTCTAAAGTAGCAACCACACTTTCTTTTGCTAAAAAACCAGATATTAAAGCCGTTACGGCTCTCCAATCTCCCAAACCTATCGGTTTAAATAGGGGGGCTATCAATCCAGACAACCATGCTAATATGCTACCTTCTCCATTTTCTACCATTTCAAATTTAAAGTTGAAACTTTGCAAAAACCAAATGACAAGTGTCGCTATAAATATTACTGTAAATGCTCTTTGGCAAAAATCTTTGGTTTTGTCCCACATTAAATGAAATGTATTTTTGGCAACAGGCAAACGATAATTGGGCAATTCCATCACAAAAGGAGCAGCCTCACTATTTTTTCCTATATGTTTGTTTATCAAAGTCACCAAGACACCTATGAACATGCTTAACAAATATAATCCTATCAAGATTAGGCCGCCATGTCCCGGAAAAAAATAGGTGGTAAAAAACGCATAAATAGGAATTTTTGCAGAACAACTCATAAAAGGAGTTAACAATATCGTTTTCAGTCTATCTCTTGCTGAGGGCAAGGTTCTTGTTGCCATAACTGCTGGCACAGAACAGCCAAAACCTATCAGAAGAGGAACAATACTACGACCCGATAAACCCAAACGTCGCAATAAACTATCGGTAACAAAGGCTATACGTGCCATATAACCACTATCTTCTATCAAACTAAGAAAAAAGAACAATAGGACGATAATAGGCACAAAACTAAGCACGCTTCCCACTCCACCAAAGATGGCATCTGCCACTAATGAGATAATCGCGGGATTTATATCGGCTTTTTCCATGCTTATTTTACATTGGTCGCCTATCCAACTGATGCCTTTATCAAGCCAATCTTGCAAAGGTGCTCCCAATACATCTATACTCAACCAGATAACCATGCACATAACTATAATAAAAATAGGAATTGCAGTCCATTTTCCTGTGAGTATTTTGTCTATTTTTTGACTTTTTTGTGTTTCTTTGCTCTCTTTTACGGGTTTAAAAACTGTTTGTTCACATATATGATGAATGAAACTAAAACGCATATCGGCCATAGCGGCACTGCGGTCCATGCCACGTTCTTCTTCCATTTGCAACAAAATATGCTCTAAAGTTTCTTTTTCATTTTGAGACAAATTCAAATCTTGCAATATGGTTTTGTCGCCTTCTGCCAATTTGCTTGCAGCAAATCTAATAGGAATATCTGCAGCATTTGCATGGTCTTCTATGAGGTGCATAATACTATGCAAACAGCGATGTACGGCACCGCCATCTTCATGCTTGTCGCAAAAATCCTTTCGTAAAGGTTTTTCTTGATATTTAGCAACATGTAAGGCATGGTCTATCAATTCGTCTATTCCCTCATTTTTTGAGGCTGAAATTGGTACAACAGGAATCCCTAATAGTTTTTCCATTTCATTGACATGTATGCTGCCACCATTATTACGAACTTCGTCCATCATATTCAATGCTAACACCATTGGAACATCAAGTTCCATAAGTTGCATGGTAAGATATAAGTTTCTTTCTATATTACTAGCATCTACGATATTGATAATGCCTTGTGGTTTTTCTTTGATGATAAAATTTCTTGAGATTACTTCCTCATGAGTATAAGGGGAGAGTGAATAGATACCTGGCAAATCTACAACTTGCGTATTAGGGTGTTTTTTGATGGCTCCATCTTTGCGGTCAACGGTTACTCCCGGAAAATTTCCTACATGCTGATTAGAGCCAGTCAATTGATTAAAAAGAGTGGTTTTCCCTGAATTTTGTTGACCAGCCAAAGCAAAAACAAGTTTTGTGTCTTCTTTTAATGGATGATTATCGCTTTTTTTGTGATATTTTCCAGATTCACCTAAACCGGGATGAAAAACATGCTCATGCAAAGAATCATTATATGGCTTTTCATCATCTGTTTTTGCTTGTTTTTTGTGTTCTTCTTGTTCTTCTCTGTTATTTAACCGAACTTGTATTTGTTCAGCATCTTTCATGCGAAGAGAAAGGGAATAGCCGTGTACTCGTATTTCCATTGGGTCGCCCATAGGAGCATATTTTAATATAGTGATTTCTGTTCCCGGAATTACACCCATATCCAAAAGATGTTGTCGTAGCAAATCTTGTGAATTCACTGCTGTTATAATAGCAGGCTGCCCTATTGCTAATTCTTTTAATGTCATCGTAGTTGCTTTAAAAGTCCATATCCATTTTTTCAATAAATTACTTTTTGCTTATTGAAAATAAGCAAAAGTAAGATTTTTTAAGGAAAATTTTTATCCCCTATTTGGGGGATTTTTGGCTTTTAAAACAAAAGATAAAAACTACAATTACATATATATTCTATGTTGTAATATAATGTTTTAAAATTATTTATTAGAATAAGTCTAAATTTTTAGTATCACCTATTTGGGGGATAAGCAAAAAAAGATTACAAAAAAAGGTATCCATTATTTTATTTCTCTTAAGCCCATTAGCAGAATAATGTTTTTTATATTATTCTGCCAATAATATTATATGTTTCTGATTGTTTCTACAATGCTATTTGTATCAAGTTTGCAAAGTTCTTGTAATTGTTGAACAGAGCCTTGTTCTATAAACATATCGTCAATACCCAAAACGACAAGTTTGTTATTATAATTGTTTTGCTTCATATATTCTGCCACGGCACTTCCAAGTCCACCTATTTTTGTTCCATTTTCTATGGTGATAATACAATTATAATTTTGACAGACAAAATTCAACAATTGTTCGTCTATGGGTTTAAGGAAAATCATATTATAAATACCAATATTAAAGCCTTCTTTTTGTAGTATTTCGTCGGCTTTTATGACATTGTTAGTGATATGCCCGATACCCAAAACGGCGATATTTTCTCCTTTTTTCACTTCTACAGCCTTTCCAATTGGCAAAAGTGAAAAAGGTTGGTTTTTCCATTGACTCAGAACTCCTTTTCCTCTTGGATAGCGAATAGCAAAAGGTTTTTTGGTTTCTATTGCCGTGTACATTAGATTTCTCAAATCTATTTCATTCATTGGAGCCGAAACTATCATATTTGGGATGCAACGCAAATAGGCCAAATCAAAAGCCCCATGATGTGTAGCACCATCTTCCCCGACAATACCTGCCCTATCTATACAAAAAATAACATGCAAATTTTGTAAAGCTACATCATGAATAATTTGGTCGTAAGCTCTTTGTAAAAAAGAAGAATAAATATTACAAAATGGGATATATCCATCTGTTGCCAAACCGGCAGAAAAAGTTACTGCATGCTGTTCCGCAATACCGACATCAAAACAACGGTCGGGAAATGTTTGCATCATCATATCGAGAGAGCAACCACTGGCCATAGCGGGGGTTATTCCTACAATTTTTTTATTTTTTTCTGCCAATTCTATAATAGTAGTACCAAAAACCTTTTGATATTTTTCTATTTGATAGGGGTCAAATTCTGGTTGAAGAATGTTCCCTGAAATCGGGTCAAACATTCCGGGGGCATGATACAAGGTCTGATTTTCTTCTGCTTTTTTCAACCCTTTTCCTTTTGTTGTTATACAATGAAGGAGTTTGGGACCTTTCAAGTTTTTTATACGTGAAAGCACCTCCACCAAATGTAAGACATTGTGTCCGTCTATGGGACCAAAATAACGGAAACCGAGCGATTCAAACAAATTGCTTTCTTTTAGCAAACCTCCTTTGACCATATTTTGAGTATTTTGCATAACAGACCTTGCTCTCAAACTTTTGCGAGATAAGACGTCCCATATTTTGGTTTTAAAACGGTTATAAGTTGTTGAAGTGGAAAGTTTTAATAAATGTTTACTCATAGCACCCACGTTTTTGTCTATAGCCATTCTGTTATCATTGAGAATGACTAAGACATTGGCTTTGGCATTACCAGCGTGGTTGAGTCCCTCAAAGGCTTCTCCGCCCGTAAGAGCACCATCGCCGATAACAGCGATATGGTTTCTATTTTTGTCGCCTGACAAATTAGAAGCAATAGCCATACCCAAGATAGAGGAAATGGAGATAGAGGCATGCCCTCCTCCAAAGGCATCGTAAGGACTTTCCTTCATTTTTGGGAATCCGCTAATTCCGTTTAATTTTCGATTATTTTCAAAGGCTTTACGGCGGCCTGTGAGAATTTTATGGGCATAGGCTTGATGTCCAACATCCCACACTAATTTGTCTGTAGGGGTATCAAAAACATAATGTATAGCCACGGTAAGTTCTATAGTTCCCAAACTTGCACCAAGATGTCCGGGATTATTGGCGGTTTGTTCTATAATATATTGCCGCAATTCTGTGCATAATGCCTTCAACTGATTTTTTTCCAATTTTTTCAAATCGGCAGGGCTGTTTATTGTCGATAATATTTTATATTCGCTCATCACTATAATTAATGTTGCAAAAGTATGAAAAAAAACAGCATCAACTTACCATTGGTAGCATAAAAATTAGGGCTGATTCTCATTTGAGGTCAGCCCTAAATGTTTATTTTTGCGAACATCAATGTGTTTTAATTGCATTTAAAGGCGAATAAAACACTTTTTTCTATCAATAAACAGATTTGTTTTAAACGTTTTATGTTTTTTAAAACATGATAAATTTTAAGATATTGCTGTTCCGCATTCAGGACAGAATTTACCCGTTACCTCTGCCCCGCAGTTGGTGCAATGTTTTGGACCATTGTCTGCTGGGATAGGTGTACCACACTCGGAACAGAACTTGCCTGTAGATTCTGTACCACACTTCGGGCATTTTTTTGCTACCTTTGGCATTGGGGCGGGTTCACCACAATTTGGGCAGAACTTACCCGTGATAGGTGTGCCACACTTGGAGCAAGGAACACCTTGAGGTTGCTGTGCTGTTGGTGTTGGTGCTTGATTGTATGGGTCATAGTTAACCTGCTGACCTTGATTGCTCCATGCGTTTTGCATAACACTTCCTGACATGCCGCCCATACCTGCATTCATCATACCGAGTCCCATAAAAGCCCCTGCAGCACCTGCTTCGTTGCTTGCTGCTGTTTGCATAACATCTATTATCTTACCTTGTTGCATCATTGAGTTGGAGCTAAACTCATAGCGGTCAATCTTGGCTTGGCTTGCCTCGTCCAGTGAAACGGATTCTACGGTGAAACTTATCAACTTGACACCACGACGGCGAATAGGTTCATCAAATACTCTCTCGTCCATAACCTGTTTCATCTCATCGGTATAACTTGGAAGTTCAAGCACAGGTACACGATGTTTGCTGTTGCCCATCTCGTTAAGTACATTTTGGAAAGAGGCAATCACTTCACTACGCATTTGTTCGGTAATGTCTTGTTTTTTTACCACATTGGCCGTACCTGCATGGTTGTGCATAAAAATACCTACATCATCAAGTTGGAAGGTATATTTTCCATAACAACGCACATTGAGTCCCATCGGGATGAGTGAACCATTCATCTGTTGATTGGGAATGGCGTGCGACCAATCTTGAAAAGGAATAGGCGTGGCAGTACCAAACTTGTTGTCCAAAATTTCCTTGATATTGAAGAAGAACACGGCTTGTTCCTTAGCGGGAGTGCCACCATAAGTAAAACGTTGCCACATTTCTTTGAAGACAGGGCCTAACTCTCCTGCGAAGAACGATGGCGATGAACTTTGGTCAAAGTTGTAGATACCTTCTTCGGCGGTGGCGTCAAGGACGGAGCCACTGTCATAAATTACAGCCACTTGTCCGGGAGCCACGATAATTCGGCTACTTTTGGATATTTGTCCTGATTGGGTTGTTACTTTTACCATTAGGGTGTCCATATCCATATTATCACATTTTATAATGTCCAACCATTGGTCTTTCAATGTGCCTGATACAGCACCTATTGCTGCTTTTATAAGTCCCATATTACTATAATTTTAATGTTTTGTTATTAATTTCGTGAATGAATATCTGTAAGCACCCAATCATGCTCACCATTTGTTACTACACTACCGCAATAAGCACATTGTCCTGAAGAGGTTATTTCTGTTGGGGCACCGCAGTTTGGACAATTGGTGATGGTATTGCCTTTTTTGCTGGGGTCAGTTTTAAGTCCTGCTTTTCTATTGAACACCATCTCATAACGCATATACCAATCGCGATTGGGGTCGCTTTCTAAAACTTTTTTTGTGGTATCGTCAATTACATAATCTCGCATAACAGCATTGAGCCATACCGTAAGCACTTCCTTGTCTCCATCTTGCCGAAAAGAGTGCAAAGAGCAATGTTTGATGGCAATTTTTTCCACCACATTCGTTTTTCCTAAACGGATGTACTCGTCAAGTTGTTGTTTATGTGTGTTGAATAAGGTTTCACTCTCGAAAGGACGGATAGGTTTCCAATCTTTGGCCGTCCATGCCTGCTGTATAGTCATAAACACTTCACGTGCAAACCCGATAAATTTATCTGATGAAAAAGCAGGGTCTATAGTCTGAATTTGGACCGCCACTTCGGCACTGCTGTCAGGGGTGTTCTCCAAAGCTGCTTGATTATTGACACGTTTATTTTTATTGGTGTTTTTGGATTTTCTTTTCATAATAAAATAAAAGATTACAAGCAGAATGAGGATGGGAATTCCAACTTTGGGGTGACTAATTAGCAAGCCTAACAACAAGCCTACAAGGGCACCGCCATCTCCGCTGTCAGAATCACTGTCGTAACCAGAATCACCGCTGTAATCAGAATCATAACGATTTTGATTTCCTACATCTGCAATAGCAATATCGCAACAAATAATAGCCACTATCAACAATAAAAATGGAAGATAGCGTTTCCAACTACTAATAATATTAAATTTGTTAAATTTACTCATTATATAAAATTTTTAATTGTTTCCAAAATCATTTTATCCATTATTCACCAAAATCTTTTGTATAACAAAAATGAATAAAAGAACATTGCAAAATTACACTTTTATTTCTTATTAGACAAACTTTGGAGAAGGAATTATAGATTATAGATTTCATGCTAAGTTTCATTGAGAAAGGCAACATGTAGGAAAAAATGTTATCTTTGCAGACACTAAAATCCAATTAAAATGAAAAAGAGATTAATGTTATTAGTTGTAGCAATAGCAACAATGGTATTATATAGTTACCAAAAAGAGTTTATGGTTATGGTTGAGAGCCATGATGCAACATGGTGTAGTGTTGCGTATCGCTACTACTTTGCCCCTAATGCTATTTTCAACAGCATAGGCTTACATTTAGTCTTATAATTAGTCTTACAATAGACCATTTATATACAAATAAGAAAAAAATCAACCTTTATTGTTTTGTAATTAGATTAGAGCCATGAACACCCTACCCAACGAAGAGATGCAACAGATATATTCACGTTATAGAGATATTCAGTTAAAATTGCGTGAAAGGCATGCCTCCCGCGAGCAAAAGAAGAATGTTCGGAAAGCCTTTTCTTTGGCGTTCAATGCTCATAAAGACATGCGCAGACGTAGTGGCGAGCCGTATATACTCCACCCACTTGAAGTCGCCAACATTATTTTGGACAATATGAATTTGGGGGCGACATCTGTCATTTGTGCTCTTTTGCATGACACTGTTGAAGATACAGAATATACTCTTCAAGATATAGAAACTCTATTTGGAGAAGAAGTCGCCTACATTATAGATGGTCTCACCAAAATAGACGATGTTTCTGACACTCAAGCCTCCAAACAATTTGAGACATTTAGAAAAATACTGCTTTCTATGAGCAAGGACGCTCGTGTTATTCTGATAAAATTGGCTGACCGCTTGCACAACATGCGAACTTTGGACTCTATGCCTGCGGACAAACAAATGAAAATATCCTCTGAAACACTCTATATGTACGCTCCTCTTGCCCATCGTTTGGGTTTTTATAATATCAAATCAGAATTGGAAGATTTGGCTATGAAATACCAAGACCCTGGCAGTTATGAATATATAGCGAAGAAAATACAAGAGAGTAGTAGTGAGCGTGAGCAATTTATCAGCGACTTTACCGCACCGATAAAAGAAAAACTCACTGAAAAAGGGTTTAGTTTTGAAATACTCAGTCGGACAAAATCTATATATTCTATTTGGCAAAAAATGACCAAAAAGAAGATTCCTTTTGATGAGGTTTATGATTTGTTTGCTATCCGTATCATTATAGATTCAGATGAAGAACACCAAAAATCTTCATGTTGGTCTGTATATTCATTGGTAACCGATATTTATACCCCTCGTTCTGACAGATTGCGAGATTGGATATCTACCCCCAAATCCAATGGTTACCAGTCGTTGCATACCACTGTGATGAGCCACACGGGCAAATGGGTAGAAGTTCAGATACGCACTCGCCAAATGGACGCTATTGCCGAAAATGGTTTTGCGGCTCACTGGGTGTACAAAGAAAACAACAAACAAAGTTATGAGCAAGGTGTAGATGCGTGGTTGAGCAAGATAAAAGAAATACTCCAAAACAATGATAGTAACACGGGTGAATTGGTTGCAGGTGTAAAGATGAACCTTTTCAACAAAGAAATATTTGTGTTTACTCCCAAGGGCGATGAACACACGATGCCCGAAAACTCTACTGTTTTGGATTTTGCCTATGAGATAGGCGAACAACTGGGAAATTTTTGTATTGGTGCAAAAGTAAACAACAAACTTGTTCCGCCCTCTTATCTCCTCAAAAGTGGGGACCAAATAGAAATCATCACCTCCAAGAAACAAAAAGTGCATGAAGAATGGCTTAGTTTTGTGGCTACGTCAAAGGCTGTTGATAGCATTAGCAAAGTGTTACAAAAGGAAAGAGATGATAAAATCAATGAGGGAAAAAGCATTTTAAAAACTTATTTTAAGAAATATGATGTTGAAATAAACAAAATCAATAGAGATAAGTTGATGGCTTTTTGTAATTGCAAAGACAAACAAGAATTGTATATCGGTATTTACAATGGAACAATAACAGAGGCTAACGTAAAGCAGTGCTTTTCTAAAATTGGTTTGTTTTATAAATTCGTCAATGCGGTAAAACCTATTTTTAAATGGGTCAAAGGCATCAAAAATCTGTTTTCTGTAGATAATGCTATACGGCGGAAACTCTCCCAAAATCCTCAATCGTTGTTATTGGGTGAGAATGTTCATGAAATAAAACAGATTATAGCCACGTGTTGTAATCCCGTAGCAGGCGATCAGGTAATAGCCTTTTCTTTGAACGATAAAGAGATAGTTGTCCATAGGGCAAATTGCTCCAATGCCATACAATTGTCTGCCAAATATGGAGATAAGATTGTCAAAGCAAAATGGAGACCACAACAGACCCAAGTGGATTTTTTGACGGGCATTTATATCAAAGGATTTGACTCAAAAGGTTTAGTACATAGCATTACGGGCATCATTTCTCAAGATTTTCAAGTTAATTGTCGCTCTATACAATTTGAAAGCAGTGAGGGAATATTTGAGGGGCGAATAAGCCTTTATATCCAACATGTGGACAATCTTAATAAATTAATGGACAAATTAAAACTTATTCAAGGCATTGAAAAAGTGGAGAGGATATAATTATTTAGGGGGACTATTTAGCAGTTTTCAGGCACACCTGCTTGTTTTTGTTGTTCTTTATAGTTTATGGGCATGCAAACCCCATAATACTATCTCCCCTCCTAACTATTCTCCCATAGATAGTTTATCCATAAAAACTCCACAAAGCACAGCATCTATTTTGTCTGCTCCCCAAGTTTATACCTTAAACTACCTTTGGTATAGCACTCGCATGGCTATCACAGTCAAAAACACAGCCCAAGAACAAGATGTTATCAGTGTAAATGCTTTCTATGTAAACAAAAAAGATAGCATTATTTTTATTACGATAAGTAAAATGGGGATAGAAGGAGCGAGACTTGTGTTGGAAAAGGATTCTGTCAAATATATCAATCATTTAAACCAGACCTATTATTGGGGGACATATCGTATTTTTGAGTACATACTTGGTTGTAAGATAGATTTTTCTATGATAGAATCTTTGTTTTTAGGTCAAGATTTACCTTTTTTTGATAGTTCTTGCCACAAGGATAGTTCTTCACAAGGAATCACCTATAGTGCAGATAGTCGCACAAGCCTCAACAACAAGCAGGTGTTTGAACAGAAACTGCAAACCGATTCTCTATCTCGTACCATTTATCATTATCTCAAAGATGTACACAGCCTCAACAGCATAGCTATTTGGTTTGATGATTTTATCTCTTTACCCGATGGTCAATATGGCTATCAAAGGCTGAAGATAGAAATAAGCAACATGCACCTACAATTGCAATGCCAATTAAAATCCACCAAATTGAATGTTCCTGGACCTACAAGTATCAAAAAAATAGAGAAATACAAGCCCATAGAGATACAATGACACATTTTGCTTCAGTCATCAAACAAAAAGCACTATCCTTGGGTTTCTGCGATTGTGGCATAACAGACTGCTCTGCCATTGCCATAGACGTCGTTCCCGAACTGCCGTCGATAAAAACCTTTGTCATATCTTCCGCCCTTTTCTTTCGAACTCTTATTATAGTTTCATATTATTCCACTGCTATGATTACACCTCATAATAGTAGAATTTTGCTTGCCTGTCAAGATATTTTTGTATATTTATAAATGTTTAATGCATTTTAATAAAAATAGTTACACACTTCACGTATTTTACCATCCCTCTCATTCCTGCATCGACGCGACACGGACAGAATGTTGTTTCACGCACAACACAAAACCTGCCGCTTGCGTACGCAGACGGCAGGTTTCTCTTTCCTTCTATATATCTTATTTTACAATGTCATTCTCATTGAATGCATCGCCACAACGCGGGCAGAACTTAGGAGGATTGCGCGGATCTTCCGGTTCCCAACCGCATTTATCGCATTTGTAGAGCGGCGCTTCCGCCGGTTTGCGGGTTCCGCAATTCGGCGGAAGCGCCCCACCTTGTGGAGCACCGCCCCTGCG
>CALAVA010000161.1 GCA_937892025.1 uncultured Bacteroidales bacterium | reverse complement strand
CGCTGGTCTAATTCCGCCAACGGGTTAAAATTGAAAAAAATTATTGAATTTTGTCAATAGATGTGTTTTGACGTAACAAAATATATGTTTTTTATTTTAGAGGCAATTACCTTATTTATTAAAAATATAATGTTGAAAAATATTATTTTTTTTTCATTAAAAGATAGACTTGTTTTTTATTTTTGTAGGAATTTTATGAATTTATTTTTAAATAGGAATGATAAATTTTGTGAAACAGTGTAAATTTTTGACAATTAGCATTTTGTCGTTAAATTTTATGGTTGTAACAGCCCAACAAACCCAAAAATATCATAATCCGGGACATGAATTTTTACGGGCGAAAGAAATGTTTCAAATGGAACAATACGAATCTTCAAAAAGATTGTTTAAAACTGTTTATGACCAAATTGATGAAAAAGAATCTGCTCAAAAACAAGAGGCTTTGTTCTATCAAGCACTTTGTGCAGCCATTCTTTATCATGGAGATGCGGAACAGTTAGCGTATTTTTTTGCTTCAGAATATCCGCAATATATGAATATCAAGCGACTATGGTTTCATTTGGGAGAATATTTTTTTATGTCCAAACAATACAAAAAAGCATTGAATGAGTTTCAAAAGGTAGATGAGCGTATTTTGACAGAAGAAGAGCAAATTGCCTATAAATTTAAACTCGGATATTGTTATTTTGCTGAAAAACAATATGAAGAGACGAAACCTTTATTGGCAGAGGTTCTACAAAAAGAGAGCATTTATCAAAACAAGGCCACATTCTATTATTCTCATATTCTTTATACAGAACATAGTTATAATGCCGCCCTTGTAGGTTTTGAAAAACTCAAAACCGCAGAGACATACTCTGCCATTGTTCCCTATTATATCGCCCATATTTATTTTGCCATAGGTAGATATAAAGATATTGTTGCTCAAAGGGAAGAACTTATTTCTAAGAGTAGTGCAAAACGCTTGCCTGAAATAAACGGAATAATTGCACAATCTTATTATCAATTAAATGATTTTGGAGCCGCTTTGCCTTATTTTGAGAATTATGTTCAAAAAAATCCAACTTCTCTAAATGATGAAATCTATTATATGTTAGGTTTCTGCTATTATCAGACTCATTTGTATGACAAAGCCATAGAACAATTGACACGTTCTATTCGGCAGAATGATAGTTTGAACCAATATGCCTATTTTACTTTGGCGGATTGTTATTTACAAACAGGGCAAAAAGAATTTGCCTCACGGTCGTTTTTATCAGCACATGAATGTGGAAACAACAAACTTATTGCCGAAGAAGCCCTCTACAATTATGCAAAATTACAATATGAATTGGCTTCCAATCCTTTTGTAAGTGCCATCAGTGCCTTTGAAAAATATTTGAACGATTATCCCAATTCCAACCGAAAAAACGAAGCAGAGCAGTTTTTATCAACCATTTACTTAACAACCAAAAATTATAAGGCAGCATTGGCTTCTTTAGAAAAAATAAACAACAAAAGCACAATATTGCTGCAAGCCTATCAGCGTGTTGCTTATTTTAGAGGTTTGGAGTTTTTTAACAATAATAATTTTTCTGAATCCAAAAAATATTTAGAAATAGCCTTGGCTAATAATTATGATGAACAAATTTATGCACAATCTTTATTTTGGACGGCTGAAATTGCCTATCGAAGCAAAGATTATAAGAAATCTTCTCAAACTTATGATTTGTTTCATAATCTTTCTGCAGCAAAAGAAGTGGAAGAATATCCTATGAGTTTTTACAATGCCGGATATGCCGATTTTAAACTTAAAAATTATAAATTGGCTTTGTCTAAATTCAGTAAATTTGAAAACGTACAACAACTTATTGCAGACAAAAAAATACTTGCCGATGCTTACAACCGTATGGGAGATTGTTATTTTATGTTGTCAAATTTGGAACAAGCCAAAACTTACTATAACAAAACCATTGATTTGAATGTATATGATATTGATTATGCTTTGTTTCAAAGAGCCCAATCGGAAGGTGGTTTGCGACAATACAACGAAAAGACTCAAACCATGAACCTATTGACAAAGCAATATCCACAATCTTCTTATGTGGGCGATGCTGAATATGAAATTGCTAACACATATCTTGCCACCAACAACAACACAGAGGCCTTAAATGCTTATGCTACTTTTGTTAAAGAACACCCACAACACCCTTTGGTAAGAGAGGCTTATTTGAAAATGGGGTCTATTTATTATAATACAGAACAAGATGATAAAGCCCTCGCCATATATAAAACACTTGTAGAAAAATATCCCAACACAAAAGAGGCTTCTACAGCACTCAAAAGTATAGAAAATATATATATTGCCGCAGGGAATGTAGATGATTTTTTCACTTATGTAAAACAAGTATCATCCGAAAAAATAACCGTTTCTTATCAAGATTCAATTACCTATAATGTTGCCTCTGAAAAATATTTTAATAAAAACTATATAGAAGCAGAAAAAGGATTTTCACAATATCTTGAAAAGTTTCCCGATGGCGTTTTTAGCGAAAAGGCTCATTTTTACAAGGGAGAATGTGCTATGAGAAGAAATGATTTTGTTCAGGCTTTGCCTGCTTATGAATATGTTGTAGAAAATGGCAAAGACGATGAACTCGTTCAAACTTCTTTATATAAAGCCGCTTTCAAAAAATTATCTATACTTTTATTATTTTGTGAAAAAGTTTCTAATGCTTTTTCATATTCATTATTTTTAATGATTTCTTCATACATTTTCGCTTTGTTCATTTTTTGATTTTGATATGTTGATTCACCTGTTATTTCCGTCGATAATTTTTTTATTTTATGTGAATTAATATAAATGTTCTTTTTTTGAAAAAGATTATGCCAAAACTATAGAATATGGTCAAATGCTGTTGGCCGATGAAAAAACAGAAGTTTTTCAAAAACAAGAAACGCGATTGTTGATTGCTCGTAGTGCGATGATACAAAACAACCTCTCTTTGGCAAAACAACAATATGGTATCCTTGCTCAAGAAAACAAATCTGAAGCAAAATCTGAAGCCTTGTATCAATTAGCATTTATTGAATATAAAGAAGGAGATATGGAAAAGGCTGAAAAACAGATTTTTAATATGCTTGTCAATATTACAGATGACTATTGGTTGGCAAAATCGTATATTTTGCTCGGCGATATTTATTTAGAAAAAGGTAATAGTTTTCAAGCCAAACATACTTATTTAAGTATTATGGAAAATTATGATGGTGAGGAATTAAAAAATGAGGCAACTCAAAAATATAATCTAATCATAGAACAAGAAAACAAAGAAAAAGAAAAGACCATAAAAGAAGAGGAAGACTAACCCAATAAAAAAGAAGAAATCATGAATACGCAAAGAAATATATATTTGGTTGTTGCTTTGATGTGTGGAATTTATTTAAATAGTTTTGCTCAATCCCAATATGATGTAATTGTCGGTTCTAACTTTAGTCCAACCATCAAAGACGCACAAGAAAAAATAATGCAAAAAGCACAAATAGAAGACACGGTAACTATCAACAAAAATGTTTCTTATCAGATTACACCGCCTGCATATATGTACCAACTACTGCCAGAACCTATCAATGCTCCTAAAATTGGAAGAGACCAAATAACGAGGTTGTATAGAAACTATATCAAATTTGGATTGGGTAATTATTGGACACCTTATGTTGATTTTCAGGCAAATAGTTTGCGGTCAACAAAATATGCTTTTGGGCTTGGGCTTTTCCACCATTCCTCTTGGGGAAAAATAAAAGGATATGCCCCGGCAAGTTTTAGCGATACACGTATCAATTTGCATGGACAGAAATTTTTCAAAAACTATACCTTGGAGGGCGAAGTCGGATACAAGCATCTAATGGTTCATAATTATGGTTTTCAACCTGATAGCATTTTTACAAAAGCTGAAAACGAAAAAAAAGTAAAAATAAAAGGCTCGGACATTGATAGACAATACCATCATACTTTTGCCGATGTTGTTTACAAAAGTAATGCATCAATAGAAAAACACAAATTCAATCAGACTTATACAATAGGGTATGATTTTTTGGCAGACAATAACAAAAAAACGTATGAACATCAATTGGATGCCAAGGTCTGCATGGACAAAGATGTCAAAATGAAAAAATCTTTTTATATGAATTTTGGAGGTCTGTTGGGAGTGGACTATTTGCACAACCGTTGGCAAAATACAAGTTTGTCTGACCGTTGGTTAGTGGCAATCAACCCTCATGCGTCTTTGACTTATAAGGAATATTTTTTCAAGATAGGTTTTAATTTGGTAACAACTACGCAACATGGTGATGTAAAAGTGAATTTTTTGCCAGACATAGAAGCCCGTTTGCATATTGTACCTGATGTGTTTAGCATTTATGCAGGTTTTGATGGAAAAGTTGAACATTTATCTTATTTGGATATTATTCAAGAAAATCCGTATTTGTCAGACAAAATAAATTTGGATTTGTTAGAACAAAAATCTCGTATTTATTTAGGGCTTCAAACAGGACTATCTCGCAGTCTAACACTTGGAGCAGGGGCTTCTTTCGCCTTCTATGGAAATATGCCATTTTTTATGCCAGACACAAATCAACTATTTGAATATAAAGATACTATGGTGGCCTTACAGAATAGTTTTGATGTAATTTATGCAAAAACAAAAGTATTTAATGCGTTTTTTAATCTCAATTATAAATATAAAGATGTTTTGACCTTAGGCTTCAATGCAAAATATTACTATTATTTTCTATCTGAAGATTTGCTTCAGGCTTGGTATAAACCTGCTCTTGTAACTTCTTTTAATGCAAATTATATTTTATTGAAAAAGTTTGTGTTCAAATTAGATTTTTCCATTCAGGCTTTTGCCCATTATCCTGTGTTAAAGAATGGTAATGTGGAAGATAAAAACATGAAACCGATTGTTGATTTTGATTTTGGCTTTGAATATTTATGGAGCAAAAGATTATCCTTTTTTGCTGATTTCAACAATTTTCCTTGCCAACGAAATCGTATCTATCAAGACTATCCCAATCATCGCATCAATATTCTTATTGGTCTAAAATATACTTTTGGAGGAGAAATGATTAGTAAAAATTGATTACAATAAAAAAAATGAAGTTTCGTTGGATAAAATAAAAAAATGAAAAAAGGAATTTGGTTTTCGGGCATTCTTTTTTATTTGAATGTCAGTCTTTGTTTGGGCAATACTTTCGATAGTGCTAATGTCGCTTATAATGGGAAAAATTACGAAAAAGCAATTTCATTATATTTACAATGTTTGGATGAGGGTTATCATGATGCTTTTGTTTATTATAATCTCGGGAATGCTTATTTAAAAAATGATCAAATAGGTAAGGCAGTGCTATATTATGAAAAAGCACATCGTTTGGCTCCAAACAATGAGGATATTAGTTATAATTTAGCTTTTGCTAATAGTAAAACAATAGATAAGGTTGAAGAAGATATGTTTTTTTTACGCCGTTGGACCAATTCATTTGTTCAATTGTTTTCCGTACAAGGGTGGGCAATTTTATCTATAATTTTTGCAGGTTTGTTTTGTTTAAGTTTTGCTTTATTTTTAATTGCTAAAAAATCACAATGGCGTGTCGGACTTTTCTTTTCCATGATTGTGCTTGCCGTGTGTTTACTTGTGAGCATTATTGTGGGAACCGTGGCACAAAAACGATTGAAGGCTACCAATGAAGTTGTGATTACACAACTCAACGTTACCGTCAAAAGTATGCCCGATGAAAGTGGAACAGACCTCTTTTCCGTTCATGAGGGAATCAAAGCAAAAATTACCGATGTGGCAGACAAATGGATTGAAGTAAAATTTGCTAATGGCGAAAAAGGTTGGATACCTGAAGAAAGTGCAGAAAAAATTTAGGAAAAATCATAAAAATATTATTGCTATCCGATAAAAAGTGTACCTTTATTCACGTTATTGATGTTTTGTAAGAAAAACAAAATAACAAAAAGGTCGGCATCCAAGCGAGGATACCGACCTTAATTTTTGTGTGGTTTAAAAAGTTTTAGCAGCCGCCATTGCCGGCTTGTTCTGTTTTGTCCTGCAAGGGAGAATTACTCGGCAGAGCGGACAAGGCGGACAGATTGACCGTTGTAGCGGTTGTTGTTGTTGGTGTTCACATTCCCGCTGTTGAAGTTCAAGTTGTACGCGTTGTTGCTATTGTTGTACGTGGCCGACCAGTAGTTGCCGTTGGAACCAACGTTGTTGACCGAAGTACCGTTGCGGTTGCCGGCGGCGGGCAGGAAGGCGTGTATGCTACGGAAACCGACTTTCACGTACAGCGGAAGGAACGCTTTGGAGCCAACCGCAAACTTTGCTCTCTCCCCGCTTTGCAGTAGCGGGGCGCGGTTTCCTATGAATTCTCCCTTGCATCCGTTCATTATTAATATCACAAAAAAAGACTACATAAGCATCGCGATATTCTGTTTGAGACTTGCTACAAACAACATGCACTCCATAGGCGTTTTCTGCTCTATCGGAAAAGCCATTATGCTGAGCAGGATTTCCGACATACGATGTGGCTCGCTACTCGGCATATTTTTCAAATCTTTTTGCAAAGAGACCTTTTTAGATGCGGCGGCGGGGATAGCATTTTTCCAGTTGACAAAGGCTTCATCAGCGGTGGCGGTATCGGACAATTCAGGGTGATTTTCCAAGGGCAGATGCAACACCGCATAGCCCTCCCCCTGCTCTACTACCACCCCATGAGGTACAAACTTGGAGAGGCTGGACAAGGGAAAGCCTACAAACACAAGGCCATGTTCATCATTTTTTATGTTGCGACGCGTTGCCTTGAACTCATTGATATAACGGCAACAAAGCCATGCACTACGCTCGTAGGCACGGTAAAACAAGCCCTCCGCAAATAGATAGATATCTGAGAGATTGCCATTGCGATTGTTTTCTTTTGCAAGAATATCTTTTAATTGAGCCATGTTCTTTTATTGTTTGTTATACATTGTAAATTGTTGTTATTGTTTTCTATTTTTACACGGCCGCGGCTGCGAGGGCTTAGGAGTGCCGCAC
>CALAVA010000160.1 GCA_937892025.1 uncultured Bacteroidales bacterium | reverse complement strand
GTTCATGCCACTTGGCATGGTCATAGCCACATTAGTATAAATAGCACCGCCGTCTGTTGAAGCGGTATTGTAAGAAATGGTCGGTGCAACAGTAAAGGTTACCGTTCCGCCATTGGCATAGATACCACCACCTTCGTAGGCGACATTCTTATCAGCAGCAGAGCCACCGATGGTGCTTGCCGTGCCTGAAAAAACAAGGCTACCCCCATTCGTATAAATACCAGCACCGCTATAAATAGCTGTTGTACATTGCTTGATAGTAGTATTGTTGAGGGTTACCGTGCCGTCATTGACATACAAGGCTCCACCTTCATACACATTGTACGAACCCGATAAGGTTGCATCGGTAATACTTACCGTACCATCATTGACATAAACCGCTCCACCTTCATACACATTATGCGAACCCGATAAGATTGCATTGGTAATACTTACCGTACCGGCCTCGACATAAACAGCCCCACCTGAATAGGCATGGTGTGAACCACTAATTGTACAATTCGTTAAATTGGCAGTACCCCCTTGTATATATACGCCAGCACCAGTGCCGCTGCCATATTGGGTGGAAGAAACAATACAACAATTATCTGAAAGCGTATTTGTACCGCTTAATGTCAATGTGGCAGAAGTAGTCTTATAAATACCACCACCGGCGGAACCTGCCTTATTGGATTGTATGGTTGCATTATTTAAGGTGGTTGTTCCGCCTGCAATATAAATACCGCCACCATTAGTAGCGGAGTCGTTTTCCAAAACAAAACCAGAGGCTGGACTTATCGTTTTTGCCGTATAGATACCACCACCATTGACATTGGCCTTGTTGTATGAAATAATAGGATTAACCGTAAAGATTACTGGAGTAGTAGTAGTAACAGTACTTGCTATATACAAGCCACCACCATCGCCTGTGGCTGTGTTTGCATTGGCAGATGAGCCACCGATAGTGCTTGCTGTGGTTTCAAAAGAAAGTGTACCATCTGCCACATAGATAGCCCCACCATTGGTAGCGTTGTTTTTGGTGAGAACAGCCCCATTTAAGGAAAGACTTCCATTAGCATTTGTAAAATACACACCACCACCATTGCCACCGCCACCTGTAGCAGTGTTACTATCTATAGTAAGTTTTCCACCTATGGTCAATGTAGTTCGTCCTTTAAAAATCCCACCACCACAAGTAGCAGTGTTTCCATGTACTATCATATCACCTTTACAATCAAAGATACCTTGACGAAGTGCTAAACCACCTGCCGTATCGCTACAAGTATTGTTTCTGACATATACATTTCCCCAAACGGTAACATTACCGCTTGCATTATTATTATAAAACGCTCCACTCCATCTGGTAGAGGTGTTGCTATCTATAATAAGGTCTTGTGGGTTGCCGCTACCTCCTACCGTTATCGTGCCAGGTCCATTATAAATCCCTGCACCGTATGTACCGCTATTGCCTATGATTTCGGCTCCTTTGTTGAGGGTTAAGGTACCACTTGGATTTGAACCTCTCCACATACTAATACCACCACCTTCAGCAGCACAAGAGTTATTGGTAACATATAATTTTTCATTGCAAGTTAATTGACCTGTAAAATCAATCATGATACCACCACCCTTGCTACTTGCAATGCTTGCACTATTATTGTTTGTTACGGTTAAAACTTTGATAGCAACAACCGTCCCTCCTTTGCCGATGGCCATACCGCCACCATATAGGGCGGAATTGTTATTGATGGTTGTAGCGGCATTAAAATTGACTGTCCCTGCAGCACATACATAAATACCACCGCCCGTATCGCCTACGGCGGTATTATAAGAAATATTGGGAGCGACATCAAAGTTCACCGTACCTGACCTTACAAAAATTCCGCCACCATTACCTCTTGTGCAAGAGTTTGCATTGGCAGTGCTCCCACCTATGGTGCTTGCTGCTCCCGAAAAGGTAAGCGTACCACCATGGACATAGATACCAGCACCACCATAGAAATTAGTTTTAGTGGTCCGTGTTACCGTATTACGAGTTATCACTGCGCCATTGAGTGTTAAGTCTTGTGTAGTATAGATACCACCAGCGTATTGAACAGCAGTATTGCTATCTACAGTGAGCGAACCATAAGAGAATGTACCGGTACCTGTTCTTACGATACCGCCACCGTATGTGTTTGCACTATTACCACTTACCGTCATTGCACCTGTACATGATATGCTACTATCGAGAACGATTCCTCCGCCATACGTCTTCGCTGTATTATTCGTTATTTTCAAAGTATCATTGGCGACTATTATTCCTGCATTATAAATACCACCACCATAAGTATTAGAATAATTATCCGTTATGGTACTAATACCTGAAATATTTATGCTTCCGGTTGCTTGGTTATTAATACCACCGGAATTGTATCCTCTATTATTATTAACAATAATATCTTTAACATTTATAGTACCTTCATTATAAATTCCAGCAGCTTTAGATAATGGAGTAGTTTGGGGATTAGTATAGGAAACAATTAAAATTCCATTACAATTAATAATCCCCGTATTTCTTATTCCATAGGCTCCAGTTGTCCATGTGGCTAACTTATTAGTATGAGACACTTTAAAATCAGCAGTAATACCTACAGAGACATCGCCAATATTAATTGTTCCACTATTAGTAACCGCTTGAGAAGGACCAATAGCCGTATTTTCCAATATAAATACATTATCTTTAAATGTGATTGTTCCTGTAT
The DNA here is from genome assembly GCA_937892025.1 of uncultured Bacteroidales bacterium. Taxonomy (GTDB): domain Bacteria; phylum Bacteroidota; class Bacteroidia; order Bacteroidales; family WCHB1-69; genus UBA1205. Next base: position 3,916 of record CALAVA010000160.1, on the reverse strand, counting down.
TTGTCATGGCAGGAGAATTATAGCCGATATTATTTGAAATATTTACTGGACCATTACATACAATGTTCCCCGTATTATAAATACCTGCTGTAGTTATTCCTGCTGCAGCATAAGAGAGGCTTGATATTCCTTGAACATGAGTTATCGTTAATGTTTTTTCCGTATTTATTGTTCCTGCATTGTATATGGAACCTCCTTGTGTATTGGAACCTGCCGTACATTTATTTTCAGTAATAGTAACACTATCCAATGTTGCTGTTCCTTTTTCATATACATATAACGTACCTCCTTTCCCCATGTTTTTACTATGTCGTATAATACAATTATGCATAGCGAGACTACTACTATTAGAAGCCGTTCCGACTGTTATCATTTGAGAAACAGAATAATTTGCTGAATCTCCTTCAAAAATTATATCTGTTATATCTAAACTTGCATTTGCTCCGTTTACTACCATCCTACCATTATTACTACTACGATTAATCACTCGTTGCGTATTGGTAATACTACTAAAAGCCGATATTTCTATACTTTTATTGATAGTACCTGCAACACCAATAGTTGCCGTGTCAAATACCAACAATTTATAAGGCGAATAAGTCGTTCCCGCTGTATTGCAACTATTGATAGCAGTAGATAAATCATTAAAGAATATCTGGCGTCCACTATCCAAAATAGGTCCATCATATTGCAAACCGCCAAACCTTGTTATCGGACGATGTTTATAAGATGAGGATGCATTAGATGTATTTGAATTACATTGCGTAAAAGTCGTTGTTGCATCCATCAACCAATAAGTAGAAGAAACGGAGGTTGTATTATGAATATAATATACCACCAAACCATAGCCGGGTGGTACCCCAAAAAGCGTATCCAATTTACAATGAAACCAACCACTCCCCGTAATAGGCGGAATGGAACCTTCCCACACCAAAGTGGCTCCTTCGGCAACAGGGTCCGCATAAGCGGTAGTATAAATATCCGTAATCGCATCATTAGGAGTTGCTGACTGTGGAAATATTTTCATATAAATCTTTTGTCCATTTACAGCCTGAGTAGGACCCGTTTTTGAGGTTTTCCACGAGATAGTGTCAATGACCATTCCGCCTAATTCAGAAGCCGTATAAAACATTCTTGCCCACGATTTTGTAATACCACTACTTGTGGGAGCATAACAAATACTGGGCCGAGAGGCTGTTGTTGTATCACCAGAAAAAACGAGTTTGTAGGTAGCAGGTATTTGGGCTATACCTACTTGTAACAACAATATACAACTGCAAATAAACAATATTGACTTTTTCATTTTCTTCATTAATTTTAACAAACAATTGTTAATTTCTTATTTTTGTTACGTTTTTACAATATCCTTAAAATAAAGAAGATATTAAAAAAACGACAATAATATCAAATTACAAAGATAACATTTTTTTTCTTTGGAATAAAAAAATATAAAATAATATTCACACATTATTGCAGTATTTTTCACTTGCTAAACTCATTTTCTTTTATAAAAAATAGGATACAAGAAATAATTTTAGAGAATTTTCTAAAAAAAATGATACCTTTGCATAAGTACAAGTATGGGATTATTTTTTCAAAACAAAACGGAATACAAAGTTCAATCCATTAGTCAAGTTACATGGAAAAGGCTTATTCATAATCGACAAGGAGCATTTTTGTTGATATGTTTGGTTTTCATAACTTTGATTGCCATTTTAGGTTATTTGATTACCCCGGACAGCACTCCTTATGCCAATGAACAACTATTGGAAGTTCGCTTGTCCAAACCTTTCTCTCAAATAAAAATAGCCTCTGTCAGAAAAAACCAACAAGTTGTTCAACACAATATTTTTTACAAGATGCTTTTCGGGCAAGCCAATCCGTTTCAACCCATTGCCATTGATAAATATTGGTTTAAGAAAGATAGTGTTATATTACAGCGATATAATGAAGTTGCCCCGTATAACATAGAGAAAATACATTTGGCCGATATGGTTTTCCCTATAAAAGGGCAAATTAAAAGCCTATCAGATAGTACTTGTTCTTTTTTTACCATTGACGGTTCATATAAACAAATGTCTATAAATGAGTTGCAAAAATTAGCAAAAAAACAAATTCAAACAAGAACCTATATTTTAGGTACAGACAGATATGGTCGAGATGTTTTAAGCCAACTCATCATCGGAACAAGAGTCAGCCTTTCTGTAGGTTTTGTATCTGTATTTATAGCTTTGCTGATTGGTGTGTTTTTGGGAGCCATTGCTGGCTATTATAGAGGTATAATTGATGATGTTATCATGTGGATTATCAATGTTGTATGGTCTATTCCGACTTTGCTATTAGTAATTGCCATTAGTTTTGCTTTAGGAACAGGTTTTTGGCAAATTTTCATAGCCATAGGTTTAACCATGTGGGTAGATATAGCAAGAGTGGTGAGAGGGCAAGTCATTTCCTTTAGGGAAAAAGAATTTGTTGAGGCCTCCAAAGCACTGGGTTTTCGTAATATGACCATTATATTCAAACATATTTTACCTAATATTACGGGGACAGTCATTGTGATAGTAGCCGCCAATTTTGCTTCTGCAATACTCACAGAGGCAAGTCTCAGTTTTTTAGGTATCGGTGTACAACCACCTATGCCGTCTTGGGGTACAATGATAAAGGAAAATTACGGATATATCATTTTAGACTATGCTTACCTCGCTATTATACCGGGCATAGCCATTATGCTATTGGTATTATGTTTTATGCTTTTAGGAAATGTATTAAGAGATGTTTTGGATATTAAAGGTGAAAACAACTGAAAATCAAATACCATTATTTATATTTTTTACTTTTTTGTTGTTTACAATAGATTTGTCAATCCACGTATTACTACCAATTACACAGCCATCTCCAATATAAGTATCTCCCCCCAAAATAGTTGCATTTGCGTATATCACCACATTGTTTCCAACGCTTGGATGTCGTTTGTAACCCCGTATCAATTTGCCGTTTTCATCTTTTTTGAAACTTCTTGTTCCCAATGTTACTCCTTGATAGAGTCTGACATGCTGTCCTACTTCAGCGGTTTCACCAATAACCACGCCCGTACCATGGTCTATACAGAAATATTCACCAATTTTGGCTCCGGGGTGAATATCTATACCTGTCTTTGAATGAGCATATTCACACATTATTCTCGCAATAGTAAAAGACTCCAAACGATATAGTTGATGTGCATATCTATAAGCTATGGTTGCAAAGATACCCGGATATGCAATAAGTACCTCTTCATAAGATTTAATAGACGGATCGCCCTCAAAAACAGCCTCAACATCTGTATTGATAGTTTTGATAACCTCAGGAATACATTCCACAAATTTTATAGCCACCTCTTCACCCCCATTCTTCTTTAAAGTTTGAAAAATAAACTCCAACAAACTTTTATCATCATCTAAATTCTTAAAAAAGAATATTGTTGGAAATGTCAATGCGTATAAAGCCTTTAAAGTATTTAAAATTGCTTCTTTGTTCAACTCTGAATTGATGTTCAGACGTGTTTGTTTTATTTTTTTTTCAATACTATCAAATTCCATCTATGATATTTTTATTTTCCCCAAAAAACTATTTGAACTTTTCTATTTATTATTATAAACATTTTTTTTGATTAATAATTTTAAACGGAAGTTAAACATAAATATTATAAAAAACAAAAAATATTTTCACCATTTATCTAAGGATTTTAAAAGTATTTCAGTTTCATTATAAAAAAAGAGGTTCTTAATAGAACCTCTTTTTTTTGACCTTATTTATTTCATAATTGTTACCGAGCCATTCAAGATAATTGTTTTTGAACCTACCGATGGCACTCCATAGACAACCCAATAATAGACTCCATCGGAGACAATATTACCTTGTTTGGTGTGTCCATCCC
>CALAVA010000159.1 GCA_937892025.1 uncultured Bacteroidales bacterium | reverse complement strand
AAGACAAGCACACCACACTTGGGGCTGATGTAAGAAAGTTTCCCGTTTAGAATACTTTATACTTTTGGATGCAAATATAGGAAATAATGAAAAAAGTAACTATTACAAACAACTTATATTATCAAAATACGGACAAACAGACTACGCTCGCATTATACAAGATTCAAACTATTACAAAAATCTTGCAGAACAACAACAACGAGCAGAGAAATTCTACACTATGGTGTACGATACATTTGTCAACAACCACTATCAGCCTGCTTATCAACTATCAGAACAAGGTTGCAATGAATGGAACGATATAAATATCACTTCAAAATTAGCCTACATTAAAGCCATTTCGGCTTGGAATTTATATGGTAAAGATAGTTTAAAAATCGCATTGAACAACATTATTGTAAAATATCCAACCACTTCTATAGACACAGCCGCCACCGAACTATTGGCAGCCTTGGATAGATTAGAAAACCCTGAACAAACTATCACAAACAAACTCAATAATATAAAAGAACATCTAACTCCCAAAGAAACATTTGTGTACAATGAGAAAACATTTCACTTTGTCATTGTCGTAGTGGATATAAAAAACACTAAAATTACCCCTCTAAAAAACAATATAGCCGATTTTAATAAGAAATTTTTCAGTTTGCAAACATTCGAACTATCCAATTTTTACATCAGTGATACGGAACAAATGATAAGTATATCAAAATTCAACGACAAAAATTCCGCTATGGACTATTATCGTTTGTTTATGTCTGATACCCAATATCTATCATCACTCCACAACAATAAAACGGCAAAAATATACGTGATTTCTGACGCTAATTATGTTATTTTCTATAAAAACAAAGAGCAAAGGTCTGCTTATGACGAATTTTTCAAAACAAATTATTTGCAACAATAAGCAAACTCTTTATTGAAAATAATGTTATCTTTGTATTTTTTATAGATATTATAAAATCGTTTTGTTGATATTTTTTTTAGAGAAATGGAAATTGCAAGCAAATACAATCCATCAGAAATTGAGAATAAATGGTATAAATATTGGTTAGACAATGGTTTGTTTAAATCCACCCCTGATTCACGTGAAGCCTATACGGTTGTTATACCGCCACCCAATGTTACGGGAGTTTTACACATGGGACACATGCTAAACAATACCATTCAAGATGTTTTGGTTCGTAGGGCTCGCATGATGGGCAAAAACGCCTGCTGGGTTCCCGGAACAGACCACGCTTCTATTGCAACAGAAGCAAAAGTGGTGGCAAAACTTAAAGAACAAGGAATTGACAAACGTGATATTGGACGTGAAAAATTCATGACACACGCTTGGGAATGGAAAGAAAAACACGGTGGTATCATTCTTGAACAATTGAAAAAATTAGGAGCCTCCTGCGATTGGGATAGAACCCGTTTTACTATGGATAAACCATTATATGATTCCGTCATCAAAGTCTTTGTTGATTTGTATAACAAAGGCTTGATATATCGAGGAGCCCGTATGGTCAATTGGGACCCAAAGGCTTTGACCGCCGTTTCTGACGAAGAAGTCATTTACAAAGAAAGCAAATCTAAATTATATTATCTTCGCTATTATCTTGAAAACGAAAATACCTATCTTACTATCGCTACAACTCGACCTGAAACTATCTTGGGAGACACTGCTGTTTGTGTTCACCCTGACGATGATAGATATAAAAATATGATAGGTAAAAAAGTTATCATCCCTATTGTCGGTAGAAGCATTCCTATTATTGCTGACGAATATGTCGATAGAGAATTTGGAACAGGATGTTTGAAAATTACACCTTCTCACCATATTAACGACTATAATATTGGCTTAAAACACAAATTGGAAAGCATCAATATTTTTAATGACAATGGAACATTGAACGAAAATGGTCTACAATACCAAGGTAAAGACCGTTTTGTCGTCCGCAAGGAAATTGTCGAAGATTTGGACAAATTAAACTTAATAGAAAAAATAGAAGACTATACCAATAAAGTAGGTCATTCTGAACGTACCGATGCCGTTATTGAGCCAAAACTTTCAACTCAATGGTTTTTGAAAATGGATTCATTGGCACAAAAAGCCTTAGAAGTAGTTGAGAATGATACTATTAAATTTCATCCTATAAAATTTAAAAATATCTATCGCCATTGGTTAGAGAATGTTCAAGATTGGTGCATTAGCCGCCAATTGTGGTGGGGGCAACAAATACCGGCCTATTATCTACCTAACAATGAAGTTGTTGTCGCCCAAACAAAAGAAGAGGCTTTTCGTATCGCTCAACAACGTTTTGGTGAACATATTTGCACTATTGACCAAATGAAACAAGACGAAGACGTTCTTGACA
>CALAVA010000158.1 GCA_937892025.1 uncultured Bacteroidales bacterium | reverse complement strand
AACTCCAGAAACTTGTCATAGAAAAGATGGTACTATAACAGTAACGGTAAAGAATGACTACCCAAGTACACTTTCTTATCGTTGGACATCATATAGTGGAGTGCCACTATCTGATACAACTTCTAATTTAACTTCTTTGACAGTCGGTCAATATCGTTTAACGGTAACAGATACTTTTTGTCGAATAGACACAATTTTTGAAGTACAACACATGGATGGTCCTACTGCAAATTTTGAAGCAAGTGCCTATCGTATAGTTGCCTCTTCGGAAATAACATTATCAGATGAAAGTTTAGGAAACATACAATCTTGGCTTTGGAATTTTGGAGATAGTACTACGGCAAATGGTGCTTTTGTCAATCATACTTTCTTTGATGAGGGATATTATAAAGTATTGCTAAAAGTAACGGATAGAAATGGCTGTACGGATACTATTTCTAAAATAATACACGCTTATTTTGATGATTTAAATGTATTTATTCCTAATACTTTTACACCTAATGGCGATGGCTTAAATGATACATGGGGTCCTATATTGAAATATGACGATGTTACAGGTTATACAGTGGCTAAGATTGTTATCTATGACCGTTGGGGCAGGCGAGTCTTCTATACTGAAGACCCCAATGAACAATGGGACGGAACAGTCAATGGTGATGTAGTCGCTCCAAATACTATCTTCTCATATAGTGTCCTTGTAAAAGATAGTTACGGATACGAGTATAAATTTGTCGGACATGTAATGGTGTTAAGGTAAAATCCTTTTGTGATTGTTTTATATTAAGGTATATTTGAATGAGATTTTGCCTGAAAACAATGAAAAGTTTCGGAGTGAATTTTGATTTTGCAAAAGTATGATGAAAAAATGTATTTTTGCCAAGTGAAATTTTTCCTTGTATAAAGGTTTGAAATTTTGGACAAATAAACTAAAAATCAATTTGATATTAAAAAATGAAAATATTTCAATTTATAGGAGAATATTTACTTTTGATGAAACGTGTTTTTGTCAAACCTAAAAAGATGTCCTATTTTAGAAAACAACTTGTTCATGAAATAGACACTTTAGGTTTACAATCATTGCTTATCGTTTCGGTTATTTCTGTTTTTATGGGAGCAGTTTTGACCATTCAAACATCATTACAAACAGAAAGTCCATGGATACCCACTTGGACAATAGGTTTTGTTGTGAGACAATCGGTGGTGTTAGAATTTTCGCCTACTATTATTAGTCTATTTTTGGCAGGTAAAATCGGCTCAAGTATAGCTTCTGAAATTGGAACAATGAAAGTTACTGAACAAATAGATGCAATAGAAACAATGGGTATCAATTCTGCATCACATCTTTTGTTACCCAAAATAATCGCTTGTGCCATTGTAAATCCATTATTAGTGATTATCAGTATTTTCTTGTGCCTAATAGGAGGGTGGTTCGCTTGTGAATTTATGTCCACCATTCCTGCTCAGCAATATTTGGAAGGTTTGATGAGTTTTTTCCGCCCCTATGATATTTATTACGCCTTGATAAAAACATTTGTTTTCGCTATTATTATAGCTTCCGTATCGGGATTTTGTGGCTATAAAACAGAAGGCGGTGCCTTGGAAGTTGGGCGTTCTAGCACACAAGCAGTGGTGAATAGCAGTTTTACACTTCTGTTTTTTAACGTTGTATTGACAAAAATATTTTTGGGCTGATTATGATAGAAGTAAAAAACTTGTGCAAACATTTTGACGGACGGACTGTGCTTTCTGAAATCTGCACTTCTTTTGAAGAGGGTAAAACCAATTTAATTATCGGACAAAGTGGCTCTGGAAAAACGGTTTTAATGAAATGTCTAATTGGATTGTATCAACCTGATGAGGGTACCATTCTTTACGATAATAAAAATTTATCAAAAATGAATAAAACTGAACACCAGCAACTTCAGCAAGAAATGGGTGTTCTTTTTCAAGGTAGTGCCTTGTTTGACTCTATGACTGTAGCAGAAAATGTAATGTTCCCATTGACCATGCTGACCAATCAAAAAGATAAGGAAAAACAAGAAAGAGTCAATTTTTGCCTAAATAGAGTAGATTTGTCTCATGCTCACGATTTGTATCCATCTCAAATTAGTGGCGGAATGAAAAAACGGGTGGCCATTGCAAGAGCCATCGCCCTTAATCCCAAATATTTGTTCTGCGATGAACCCAACTCTGGGCTTGACCCAAAAACATCTTTGGTCATAGATCAATTAATTTATGAAATAACTCATGAGTTTAATATTACAACCGTTATCAATACTCATGATATGAATTCTGTAATGGAAATAGGAGAAACCATATCGTTTATCTATCAAGGACATTTATGGTGGAGAGGTTCAAACAATGAAATATTAACAACTGAAAATAAAGAAGTTAATGATTTTGTCTATGCCTCAAAATATGCAAAGGCTATGTTCGCAGCCCAAAGAAAAAATATATGAAGATTGTTGATACAATCATATTATTGGCAACAATATGGTTCGCCATTTGTGGTTTTAGAAAAGGTTTTTTCTATGAACTTTTTTCTTTTATCGCTATTGTCGCAGGAGGGTGGGCGGCTATATTTGGACAACATCTTATTACTCCTTTTTTGCCAATAGATAGCGATACATCGGCTGTCGTAACAAAAGTTATCGTCTTTGCCCTTGTCTTTGTAGCAGTGTTGATTTTGGGAAAATTATCCAAAACTATTTTATCGTTTGTCCTTCCAGCATGGTTAGATAAATTGTTGGGATTATGTTTCGGGGGATTTAAAGTGCTTTTGTTTGCAGGGCTTATTTTCCATTTTATCGCCGAAATAGATGTAAACGAAAAAATCATCACACGCCAACGACAAGAATCTTCAATTACTTATACCAAATGCAAAACAATAGCAGACTTTTTGTTGCCACAATTCAAACACTTCAACAACGTTAAAGCTACAACTCTAATCATATAACTATTGCAAGACTTTGAAAAGCATATCCCGCAAATGAAGTCTTGTGCCTTGCAATGTCTCCCAAATTGACCGTCTGAAATGTTTAAAGAATTTGGTTTTTAACATGTTAAACCAATTGATGGCATATCTCAACCACCAACAAGTAAATATTCCACAAAATGGTAAGGCTATTAGATAAACAAGCGTTATCCAAAAACAATGAAATAGTATGCTCAAAATAACTCCATAAATAATATAAAAAATGGGTATGGTTACCAAAGTGATAATGGCAAGGTCAAACGAAGGCTTTAACAATGGGTCTTTGATGTTTCGAGATACTATTTTCGGTATAAGGTATGGAATGATATGGTGAATAAAACCTAATACAAAAATGCAAAAAGTGGCAACAAAACCTATGAACATATAGACAATCTTAAACAATGAATATGGTTTGGCAATACAATTGTCTGTGAGTTGATATCGTTTTTGCAAAATAGAATATTGTTCACTCGTTTGACAAATTGCATTGAAACAAGCGATGTCATTAACTTTCAAGTTCTCCAATTGTTTGACAATATACTGGTCTATACGCAGTTTGTCTGGCAGTTTTTTTGCATTGACATGTTGGGCATAAGCATAATCATTGCCAACATTGTTTAACAGATTGTATATTGCATCGTAGTTCTCCGTATCTTGAATGTTGAGCATTAATTCATCTACTTTGCTATGAACCAATTTGTTTACTTGTTCTTGAGCCAAACGAGGATTTGTTCGGTATAGTTCATAATAGGGAACCAAAGAAATGGGAGTGCCATAATTGATAAGAATATCCGATTGTATGGCAAAATAGTCTGAATAATGGTTGGCACAAGGTAGAATGAACACTTCTTTTGTGAAATCTGCTGCCGCTGCCGCGTTGAACGCCAAGCGAATATAAGAAAGATAAAATTGTCCCAAATAGTGCCTATCTTGATGTTTCGCTTCCGGATATAAACATATCAAACAACCATTTAACAGATATTTTTCGGCTTTGTCAAAGATGTCAAAATTGTTTTTAAGATTAGAAAAACCATCTCTTTGTCTATAAACGGGCAGTACGCCTAAAGAATTTAAAAACTTTTTCTGTATTTTTCCGCTAAATATATCAGCACGAGCCAAAAACCAGATTTTTCGACGATGCATGGTCAAGATTATAGCCATAGCATCATTTAGCGAATTTTGGTGATTGCAAGCAATTACACAAGGACTATCTTTGGGTAAGGTGTGGGCAACCCTTCTTACATAGGTTTTTCTATAATACAAAACATCATGGACAAATTTTATCCACCAAAATAATAAAAAAGAGTATTTATTTTTGATTTTAGATGACATACTATTGTTGCATAATGCTCATAATACAAAAAAAGCCTGTTTGTCAGGCTTCTATTGGTAGTCGGTAGGGGAATCGAACCCCTGTTGCAAGAATGAAAATCTTGTGTCCTAGCCCCTAGACGAACCGACCAAACTTTCTATCAAAATTCAATGTTGCAAAAGTATAAAAAAAAACAATACCAACATTAAATTTAATCAAAAAAAAATTATTGGTCTGTATCTGCTTGAAAACGAAAGCCTAAACGTTTAGCAGTTTTGATGGTTATGTGTTGGTTGTTCATTTCTACCATATCATGAACGGTTATTTCTTTCACCATTTCATAAGGTGGCACCAATAAATCGAAATTTATGGTGTATTGTAATGCCGCCTGAAAAATGGTTTGAGCAATAGTTTCATCAAAAATAGTTGAACTAAAATTGTTATAAAATTGTCCTATTTCACGTTTGCCATCGATATAACAATGACCTTCTGAATTGACAAAAATTCTTCCAATAAGATACCCTAAATCATTATATCTGTCGTAGATAACGGAATCTGTAAGAAAATTATATATCGAAATCAATCCACAAAAAGACCGCTCTTTTTTCTCGCGAATATACGGCGTTTTCATCACTTCATGCTCGCGGCTAAATTCAAAAACATTGCTGTGGAGCATACAAAACAATACATCGCTCCCATAACGCAATTGAAAACATTGGGCTTGTTTAGACTCAAAGGATACAACAATATTCTCATTGCCAATTTGAGCAAAGACATGCGGAAATGTTTCGGCTTCATGTTTTAATAATTGGAAAGCCTTTTCTGTTTGGGTGTAAGTGTCTATTTTTAATTGACTTTTTGCATTTAATTGATTGCAAATAATTTGCATTTTATCTTCCATTGCTCTTATTTTTATAGGTTCGGTCTAAAATATTTCAATTCACAATTCCCTTCTTTCATAACAACATAAGTATCATAAGTTTGCCAATCGCCTGTATTGAGATAGCGTGTTCCGTTGGGAAAATGATAATCCATAGGATAATGTCGATGTCCAAAAATAAAGAAATCGAAATGTTCTTTTTGCAAAATTTGTTTACAATATCGAATGATAGGTTCGTTATCAATACCTTTGAATATCTTATCTCCTTCTAAATGAGCATTCCTGCTTTTTAGGGATACTTTGTTCGCCAAGGCAAAAGACCATCTGGGATGTAAGGCAGCAAACCACTTCTGATTAAATTTTTGGGCATATATCCATTTTATCAGTAAATAACCTTTGTCGGTTTTGTCCAAACCGTCCCCATGTCCCAAACGTACTTTTTTATTGTTGATTTGTAAGTCTTGTATGCCTTTCAATTGCTTTAATCCAATTTCTTCTTGCAAATATGAAAAACTCCACATGTCATGATTCCCAAGTATGTAGTATATTTGAATGCCATTATCGCTCATTTGTGCCAATTTCCCCAATAAACGTACATAATGTTTGGGAACAACATACTTATATTCAAACCAATAATCAAAAATATCGCCCAATA
>CALAVA010000157.1 GCA_937892025.1 uncultured Bacteroidales bacterium | reverse complement strand
TCCATATCGGCACTCGCAAAGGCAGACAAGACGGCACAAGCCGAATTTTTGTAACAAAAACATTAAAACTTGTTGTCTGGCTGATGTTTCATGTTTGGGTAAAAGATGCCAACACGCCCTTCCGACTAATGAACGCCGAAAGACTGAAAACAATCTTAAGTTATATTCCAGATAATTTTTTCTTGTCCAACGTAGCCATTGCCGCTATTGCAGTCAAAAAGCAGGAAAAAATTGCATGGTATCCCATCACTTTCCGCCCACGTCAGGGAGGAGTAAACTCTATCAATATGAAACGAATTTTCAAAATTGGTGTCCAAGCCTTGGGAGATTTTAGAAAAATAAACAAAAACCTAAAAAAAGCATAATGGTATGACCTTACACGATTTCAGCATTTGGGAAGTCTTATTTTTGATTTGTTTTGCCGTCAGTTGGCCCATTTCTATCATCAAAGCCCTACGAACAAAAGTCGTTATCGGCAAAAGCCCGATATTTATGGCTTTAGTAATTTTGGGCTATATTTTCGGAATTATACACAAAATGCTGTATAGCAGAGATATTGTTATTTTTTTATATGTTTTCAATGCCCTTTTGGTGAGCATTGATTTGTTTTTGTATTTCTTGTTTATCGGCAAAAACAAAAGGGATTTGCAACAAAACCAATAGAATAAATTACCCAACAGCCCAAGAAAAAATCAACTATTTTAACTTTCTATGAATATTTTTTGTCTAACTTTGTAATCTCATTTTTTAACTTCAAAGTTGCATTTTGAAACTTTTTTTGCGGCCAATAAAACTATATGATAAATATGAAAAAGAAAATCTTTTGTCTGTTATTTTGTAGTCTATTGCCTTTGTTGGCAGTAAAAGCCCAAGACAATCCTTTTCATACCTCGCACCGCAGCGTTTATGAGTTTTTGGACGAAATGTCCAATCTGCACCTCATAGAATTGAACAGTGCCATCAAACCTTATAGTAGAATTTTTGTCGTTGAAAAACTCAATGAAATTGAAAATCAAAAAGATAAGTTAAATAAGGTTCAGCAAAAAGAGTTAAAATTTCATTTGTTAGAATTTAACATTGAAAACAATGCACCAAAATCTGATTATAAGATAAATATTCTTCCCAAACGCGAACACAGCAACATTTGTCTTTATCCTTTGGGTGGATATTTCAGCAACAAATGGTTTAAATTGGCCATCAAACCTATTTGGGGTGGCGAATTGTACGCTTATTCTTTTCACGATGGCATCGCCTATCGATATTGGGGCGGTGGAGAAATGACAGGCTATATTGGCAAACATTTCGCTTTCTATGTCCATGTTACTGACAATTCACAAAGCAAACCGATGAGTACCCCCGAAAAACTTACACAAATGCAAGGTGCGATTCTAAAAGGACAAACGGAAAACACTGATTTTTTTAATGTTAGAGGTGGAGCAAGTTTTTCTTGGAAATGGGGTTCTATCGGACTTGTCAAAGACAACATCACATGGGGAAACGCCTACAACGGCACCAACATTCTCTCAGGAAGAACACTGCCCTATGCTATGATAAAACTCAAAATCAATCCTGTTGAATGGTTTGAATATAATTATTTTCACGCCGCTTTGGCTTCTAATGTCATTGATAGCAACGCTTCTTATACTATCAACAACAGAGTGCAACGCACGGTGATGAGAGATAAATATATGGCTGCCGCTATGCTCACTTTTAGACCTATAAAAAATCTATATTTCAATATCGGTAATTCTGTGGTCTATAGCGATGTGGGGTTCCAATTTTTGTATTTGGTGCCTTTTATGTTCTACAAGGCTGTTGATGATAATTATAATGCAAGCAGCAATAATGCAGGACACAATACCCAAATGTTTTTTGACATCAGTTGCCGAAACTTGAAATATGTTCACTTTTACACGTCATTATTTATTGATGAAATATCGTTTAAACGCATGTTTGACAAAAATAAACAATCAAACTATATCAGTTGGAAAGCAGGATTCTGTTTCAGCGGTTTGCCCAAAACATTTTCCCTAACTTTTGAATATACTCGCACCAATCCGAACACCTACCAGCATTTCATTCCAACGACAGCATTCACCTCAGGAGATGTCAATTTGGGACACTATTTGGGAAGCAATGCCGAAGAGTATTTCTGTCAATTAGGCTACCGACCCGTGCCACGATTAAGCCTAAAAGCCTCCTATACTTATATCCGAAAGGGCACCGACTATATTTATGGAATCGGTGAGCCGTGGGGATTGCCATTTATGGACAATGTGATTTTTTACAACCACATAACAACATTGAAAATAGAATGGGAATGGATGAACAATTGTTTTGTCTATACCCATCTTTACCACTATAAAACCAAAGGAGATACAGGCACCGTTGAAAAATACAATCCTGCCTATATGCAAAAGACATCAGGCATTCCACTTGTTTTGATGGTTGGGGTTAATATTGGTCTATAAAGGGAAAAATTATTTTTCTTTCCAATCCCCGTGTTGTTTTATCAAATCTACAAGAGCCTTGCAGGCTTCTTCTTGCGGAATGCTACGAGAAAATGGTTGTTGCCCTTTGTAAAGTGTAACCTTGTCTTTTCCGTTACCCACCACGCCATAATCAGCATCTGCCATCTCACCGGGACCATTGACAATACAACCCATAATGCCAATTTTTAATCCTATAAGATGTTGGGTAGCATTTTTTATCTCTTCTGCTATCCGTTCAATGTCATATTGTGTCCTTCCACAAGAAGGACAAGAAATAAACTCCGCTTGACTATACCGCAAACCACAAGCCTGAAGAATCTGTAAAGACAATCGGTATATGTCTTCTGAAGAAAAATAAGGATTTTTTATCATAAAACCATCCAACAAACCATCAACACCAAGAGTAGCAATATCGGCTGTTGCATGGGCAACAAAATCTTGCCAATCTGTTTGAAAATAGTTTTTTTTCAACACAACAGGCTTTTTCTCCCTTTGTAGAATAGTCGGAAGCACACAATAGGCTGATTTTCAAGAATATTTATTGATAAACCCTCAGACAATTCGTTTACTGACAGGTCTTCATGGGCTTTAAGGCAAGAATCAGAAACCACAATCGGCTTGGAAAAACCGCCAATTTTTCCTATGGGTATGGTTTCTCTTTTTTGATAATGATATGGATTGTAGTTGATTTGTTGATTTTTTTCAAGCGGTTCTTGTTGTGTATTATCGTTTAGATGTGCTAAAAGGCGAGCGAAATCAAGTTCATTTTCAGGTTTTTCTGTCAAAGAGACGCGAATGGTATCGCCAATACCGTCATTTAGCAGTGTTCCTATGCCTGCCGCTGACTTTATTCTGCCGTATTCGCCATTGCCGGCTTCTGTAACCCCTAAGTGGATAGGATAATTCCAGCCTTTTTCTTTGAGCATAGCCACCAAATATCTCACCGATTGCACCATAATACGCACATCGCTGGCTTTCATAGAAAGCACCAACTGATGAAAGCCGACACTATTGCATATTGCCACATATTCCATCGCCGACACTGCCATTCCTTGTGGTGTATTGCCATAACGGCTGAGTATTCTGTCAGAAAGAGAGCCGTGGTTGGTGCCAATGCGGATAGCCGTACCATTTTGCTTGCATATTTTGAGTAAAGGATAGAGCCGCTCTGCAATACGCTCTTGTTCTTGTTGATATTCCGCCTCGGTAAAATGAAGTTGCTTAAATTGCTTTTTATCGGCATAATTGCCGGGATTTATCCGCACTTTTTCCACTATTTCGGCGGCAATTTCTGCCACTTTGGGGTTAAAATGCACATCGGCAACCAATGGTACTTTAACACCACGCTGCCGCAATTGCTTTTTTATCTCTTTGAGATTGTTGGCCTCCGCAATGCCCGGAGCGGTTATTCGTACTATCTCACAACCACAGTCAACCATTCTTATTGTTTGTTCTACACAAGCAACCGTATCCATTGTATTTACATTGGTCATCGATTGGATACGAATAGGATTCTGACCGCCTATGCCTATATCTCCAACTTTCACCGTTAAGGTGTCTCGTCTATGATAAGAAAAATAATCGTCCGTATAATTGTACATGCCCATAATTTTTGCAAAAGTAGCATTTTTATAAAAATAAACATTCACTATTAAGCAAACAAAACCTATTATCTATTCCATTTTTACAAAACATACGAAAACACAGTTTTTGCCGTTTATTTTTATCATTAATATCATGCATAGAAAATTTTTGACAAATCTTTTTTTTCTATTAGGGCTTAATCTTATTGTCAAGCCCTTTTGGATATTTGGTATAGATAGAACGGTACAAAATGTAGTTGGCGGACAAGTATATGGTCTATATTTCGCCATTTTTAACTTTACCGTCATTTTCAATACGATTTTAGATTTTGGCATCAACAATTTCAACAACAAAAATGTGGCGAGTTCATCATCATTTTTGCCCACCAATTTTTCAGGCATTTTTTCCTTAAAAATCCTTTTGGCTTTTGTTTATTTTGTTGTTGTTTTTGTTATTGGATTGATAGTAGGCTATTCTCGTTCGGTTTTAGGTATGCTTATGTGGATGGCTTTCAATCAGTTTTTGTCTTGTTTTATTCTCTATCTCCGTTCCAACGTTTCGGGTTTGCTGATGTTCAAAACAGACAGCATTCTTTCTGTCATAGACAGAGTGGTGATGATAGTTTGCTGTGGCATTCTCTTGTGGGGCGGCGTTACCGAAAAGCCCTTTCAGATAGAATGGTTTATTGCCTGTCAAACATTTGCCTACCTCTTGACAATAGCCATAGCTTTGCCTATTGTGCTAAAAAAAGTGAAACTGCATTTTCCGACATGGAGTCCAAGTTTGTTCAAAAAAATATTGTGGCAAAGCCTTCCTTTTGCACTTTTGGCCTTATTGACAAGTTTGCACAACAGAACAGATGCTGTTTTGTTGGAGCGTATTTTGCCTGCCAATAGCGGTGAAATACAATCGGGAATCTATGCTTCTGCATTCCGTTTATTAGACGCTGCCACTATGATTGCCTATTTGTTCTCTGTCATACTATTGCCTTTGTTTGCTCATCTATTGCAAAAAAAAGAAAATGTGCTTCCATTGATAAAAACTGCCTTTTCACTTATGTTTGTCTATGGTATTTTGGTGGCAACAATATCGTGGTTCTTTGCCCCTGAACTAATGAACTTTCTTTCTAAACATCAAACAAATATCTCCATTTTGGTGTTTAAACTCCTAATGATAGTCATTGTCCCCTTGTCTGCAACCTACATTTTCGGAACACTGTTGACGGCTATGGGTGAAATGAAAAAACTAAATATCATCGCCGCTATTGCCGTTAGTTTAAATTTCTCTCTCAATTTTTTGCTGATACCCCATTTCAAAGCAGTAGGAGCAGCCTTGGCAAGCCTTTGCACACAACTATTTCTCATTATTGCCGAAGTGTTGATTGTTAAACGTCTTTTTAAACAACATATCCCTTGGAAATATTTGTTACAACTATTTTTGTTCGTTGGCTTAACCATCATATCCACTTATGGCATTTCCTTGTTGCATTGGAATTGGAAAATCAATTGTATGTTAGCCGTATCTTGCATCGGTTTAATTAGTTTTGCCGTACAATTGTTTTCTGTAAAAGAACTGAAAAAAAATCTAAAAAAAGATATTGTCCCTACGGAAGAGTAAGGGAAAAACATTTTATTAAAAAAATATAAAAATATTTTTTATTGTCAAAAAAAATTTATACTTTTGCAAAATAATTTATCTTAAATATTAACTTAAAACAAATAAAAATGAAAAAAGTTATTCTTTTATTAATTACCGTTGCTTGTTTTGGAATAGCACAAGCACAAACTGTTGTACAAGCCCGTTGGTACAATAACAGCACTAACACTTTGTATTCAAATCTTTCTTTTTCATCGTCTGACGATTCTTTACTTCTCAAATATTCTGGAACAATCCAAGCGTTGAAAGATACAAATTATTATTCTATTGTTTGGATAAAAAACAATACTGCAAATGATTTTGCAGCCGGCGATAGCATAAAAATAACTTTAAACATAAATGGAAGACAACTTGTAACCAGAAAACTAGTTCTTTCTCAACCCTTACAAAAAGATAGTATTAAATATTGGTTCATTAATGAATATGTATTATATCCCAATTATTGCCAATGGGGACAAAATACCTATACTTATAAAGTTATACAACACAATGAAACTCCTGTAACAGATGCTTCTACAACAAACGATATGTATTTCACTTTTAACAGAGTTTCTAAAACTGTTTCTGTTGTACAAGTTCGTTGGCACAATCAAACTGATACTATTACGACAACCAACTTATCCTATTCTTCTTCTGATGATTCTTTATTAATCAAATATATGGGTAAACTTAGTGATTTATATTCAAAATACACTGGAGTAGTTTGGGTTCGCAACAATTCTGGCAGTGATTTGTCTGCTGGCGATAGCATAAAAGTAACAACTTATGTTAATGGAACAGAAACTTATACAAGAAAATTAACTCTTTCAAATTCTTTACCAAATGGAAATGTTATTAATTTTAATGTCGATGAATATGTTTTACTTCCCAACAATATTTGCCACTGGGGACAAAACACCTATACCTACAAAGTTACAAAATGTAATGAAAGTCCTGTAACAGATGTTTCTTCCACAAATGAAGTTTATTTTACCTTTAACAAAATTACTCCTATGACAGGAATTACAGTTACTAATGCAGGGTGGGTAAACACACAAAATAATAGTTTAACTAAATCTCTTTCTTTAGAATCTGAAGACGATTCCCTACTTTTAAAATATAGCTATAAAATCCAAAATATTAGCCAAAACTATGCAATAGGCATTCAAATTCAAAACAATTCAGAGAATGATTTAGCAGCAGGCGATAGCATAAAAGTATTATTAAAAATCAATGGAACTAACATTCATACAACAACAATAAAACTTTCAAGTGCTTTGCAAAAAGATAGTAGCGAATATTTTTTATTGAATGATTATGTAATTGTACCTAATTATACTCAATGGGGTGAAAACAATTATTGCTATCAAGTAATATATTACAATGATAATCCTATTACGGATAATCCTACAAACAATTGTATGACATTTACATTTACTAAAAAATCTACAGGTATTGTAGAAAACACTTTGGAGCAAGCCCAAATTTATCCTAACCCTGCAAGAAATATTCTCCATATCAACAATGTAGATAATGCCGACATAGACATTTATAGTATTACAGGACAAAGAGTAAAATCTATCAAAAATGTAACTGGCAATGAAGATATCGATGTTTCTGATATGTCAAATGGCATGTATATCTTAAGAATGCAAGACGGACAAAACACAAGAGTTGAAAAAATTCAAGTGGTGAAATAATTTAATACGAAAAGTTTTGAAAAAGGGGAACAAGATTTGTTCCTCTTTTTTTATGTTCTTGTTTTTGTAAAAAAAATATTATACCTTTGCAAAATTTTTTAACTAACTAATTAAAAATAAATAGGAAAATGAAAAAAGTTATTCTTTTATTATTTACGCTTGTCTGCTTTGGATTAGCACAAGCACAAACCGCCTACCAAGCTCGTTGGTATAACAAACAAAATACTTACACATACAGAAGTCTTTCGTGTACCACAACAGACACCTCTTTGCTTTCAAACAACGTTCTGATACACAATTATCACACTAATTATTATGCAGTCGTTTGGATAAAAAACAACACTGCCAATGATTTTGCCACTGGTGATAGTATAAAAGTTGCATTCCGTATAAACGGAACTTTAACAGATTCCCACAAACTAACACTAACAAAACCCTTGCTCAAAGATAGTATCACCTATTTTATCCTCAATGACTATGTATTGGTAAATGGTGTTTCTCAATGGGGTACTAATAATTATTGCTATAATGTAATAGCCTACAACACCACATCTGTTACCGATACTGCATCTGCTTGTATGTCCTTCTATTTTTATAGAAAAGCAATTACTGTTTCAGATGTTTTTTGGCTCAATAAAATAGACAGCACAACAACAAACAGCCTATCTTATTCTACTTATGATGATTCTCTACTTATCAAATATACTGCCGCAGTTTCAAATTTTCAACCCAATTATATCGCACAAATTAAGATAACAAACAATACCGGTGCCGATATGGCTATTGGCGATAGCATAAAAATAGCAACATATATCAACGGAGTTCAAACTGCGATAAGAAGTGTTACCATTCCATTTGTTTTTCACGAGAACAACACGACAACGCTTTCAATAAATGAAAATATTTTGGTTCCCAATAGATGTCAATGGGGTAACAATATTATTTCTTATAAAGTTGTAGAAATAAATGGCGTAGCACAAACAGATTATACCACCAACAATTACGTAAACTTTACTTTTAACCAACTTCCCCACTTTACCGGTTTAACTGTTTTTAGTGTGCGATGGTATGATACTATAACCACTATGTCCACAAGTGGACTTACTTATACCACAAAAGATGATTCTCTCCTTGATAGAAATGTAGTTTCTATCAAAAGCCTTATCCCCAATTATCGTGCAATTGTTGGAATAAAAAATAATACAGGACAAGATATTCCTATCGGTGATAGTATTAAAGTAAATGCTTTTATGAATGGGAATAAAATAACAACATGGCAAATATCGCTTTCAAAACCTCTTCTTAAGGATAGTGTATCATATTACACAATAGACGAATCTATTATCATACCAGGAAATACTCAATGGGGAACAAATTCTTTTTGCTATAAAGTAATAAAATATAATAATATTCCTGCTGATGATAGTTCTACAAACAATTGTATGCCTTTTACTTTCCAAAAGGCACTTAATAATATTGTAATAACAAATGTAGCATGGTTGAATAGAAAAAACAATACACTGTCAAAAACACATACCATGTATTCACTTGATGATTCCTTACTTATCAAATATCAAAAAACGATTCAAAATATTGACACAAATTATTTAGTTGCCCTTCAAATAACCAATAAAACAAACAACACATTGGCAGCAGGCGACAGCATAAAAGTAAGAATGACTATCAATGGCACTCAAGTTCTAACAAGAACAATTAAACTTTCAAAAGCTTTACCCATAGATAGTTCTACATATTTTACTGTAAATGAATACGTTATTATTCCAAATTCTTGCCAATGGGGAGACAACACTTATTGCTATGAGATAACACGATACAACGGAACTCTTGTTTCTGATAGTTCAACCAACAATTGCATGACTTTTACTTTCCAAAAAGCATTTAATAATCTGAATATTGCTCATGTTCGTTGGTACAACACACAAACAAGCCTAACCACATCAAGACTTACTTATACTTCTTCTGACGATTCTTTGCTACTGAGAAATATCATGCACATTCAAAGTTTAGATTCCAATTACAAATCTGCCATTTGGATAAAAAATAATACAAGTACAGATTTAGCCGCCGGCGATAGCATAAAAGTTTCCATAAGTATCAATGGAAAATATGTTTCAACTTGGAAACTTACTTTAAATAGAGCAGTACTCAAAGATAGCACTATATCTCTCACCTTAAATGAATATTTAATAGTACCCGGATTTACACAATGGGGAACAAATAGTTATTGCTACAAGGTAACTCAATATAATACAACACCTATAGTAGATAGCACAACCAACAATTGCATGACTTTTGTTTTCCAAAAACCTATTACAGATATTGCTGTAACAAATGTAGAATGGCTTGATAAACAAAATAATACGCTATCAAAAACACATTCTATGCAATCAACTGACGATTCTTTGTTTACCAATATAGCAACAATCCAAAATATTGACACAAATTATATCGTTTCTCTTCAAATTACAAATGGAACAGAAAACACTTTGGCTGCAGGCGATAGCATAAAAGTAACTTTGTCTATCAATGGAATACAAGTACAAACAAGAACTTTAATTCTTCAAAATGCTTTGCCAAAAGATAGTTCTACTTCTTTTAATATTAACGAATATGTTATAGTACCTAATCTTTGTCAATGGGGAGACAATACCTACTGCTACAAAGTTGTACGATACAATACAACTCCCGTAACAGATAACTCATTTAACAATTGTATGACATTTACATTTAATAAAGTAATTATACCTCCTCTTACAAATATTACTGTAACAAACGCTGCTTGGGCTAATATACAAAACAATACACTAACAAAAGCACAAACCATACAATCATCTAATCATTCATTGTTTGACAATGCAACAACAATTAGTAATATTGATGCCAATTACTTGGCCGCTATCCGAATCACAAATGGCTCAGGACAAGATTTAGTAGCAGGCGATAGCATAAAAGTAACTTTGTCTATCAATGGAATACAAGTAAAAACAAGAACATTGACACTTTCAAGTACTTTGTTAAAAGATAGTGCAAGATATTTTACTTTAGATGAAGAGATTATTGTACCTTCTATTTCTCAATGGGGAACAAATACCTATTGCTATGAAGTAGTCTCTTGCAATGAAACACCTATTATGGAAAATTCAACCGACAATTGCATGACATTTACTTTTGAAAACACAACAAGTATTGTAGAAAACACATTAGAAAATGTAAAAATTTATCCTAATCCTGTAAGAAATGTTTTGCATATCAACAATGTAGAAAATGCAAACATTGACATTTACAACATTGTAGGACAAAAAGTAAAATTTATCAAAAATGTAACTGGCAATGAAGATATAGATGTATCTGATATGTCAAATGGCATGTATATCTTAAGAATGCAAGACGGACAAAACACAA
>CALAVA010000156.1 GCA_937892025.1 uncultured Bacteroidales bacterium | reverse complement strand
TAAATTATCAAATACAAGGTACATTAATTATAGATGGTATCTCCCTCAATCTCGGTTATTGGAATGCCTACAAACCATGTAATCCCAGTGACCCTGCCTGCGGTTGTCCTTCTGACAAATTTGAAACTGGCCGTATGATGGACGAACAAGTACATCGCCAACTTATTCATTCAGAAGCCGCTATTGCAGGTAATGTAATCATACGCAATTGCTGTTTCGCTAATAGTCCTTACTTTGCTATTCAAATCAACACTCGCTGTGGTAATGTTGAAATATACAACAATGTTTTTGTCAGCAATCGTTATTCAAGTTGCCGTGTAGATAGTTGGGACAAAACGGGAGAACATTGCCATATCAACTTCCATCACAATACTGTAGCCTTTTCATGGTGCAGAACCAAAGAAATGATAGATATGGGTTATGGATATGAATTTATGAGAGGCGTAAATGCTGATGTTCATCACAATATATTCTTGTGCAACAATTATGCCGCTCTTGCTCGTACACATCTATATAGTGGTCCCGATGCTGTAATAGAAGCCAAACGTGTTACAAATATTTATGATAATGTGTTCTTTATGAATGCTGCAGACTTGCAACTTCCAGCCACTGGCGGTGGCAAATGGCTTAATGTAATGTGTGCTCAATTTGAAGATTTAGACGAAAAAACTGTTCCAAAGGCAGATGGAAATATGGAACTTGCCAAAGGCGACAAATTAATAGAAGCCGTTGACCCTGATTACCTTGAAGGCTTTTCAAACATAAAAATAATTCAAAGTAGTTCGTTTGATAGAAATTCTGCAGCCAATCAATTCCGTCAAGCACATGGCATGAATATGCAAGGCACAGAATATATTCGTCCAACTATGTACGGCAATCGCTATAATTTTGAAAAATGTTTCAAATTCTTCGGAGCAAAGGCAGGTTATGGTGCACAAAAATTTGAATAAAATAAATCATTTTATTATACTTAAAGGCGGAATTTATTCCGCCTTTTTTGTTTGAGAAAAGACAAACAAATTGTTATTAAACAGCTAAATGCGTTTTTTTTGAAAAAAATCTTGCATTATCTTTGCACAATCATTTTCTTTAATTCCACCAATCCACAATGTTTTGGGGTGTAGCAATTTTTGTCTGTCAATATGAGCGTGTTTGGTGTCTTTGGTTCCATATACAATTTTTTCAATTTGTGTCCAATACGAGGCAGCTGCACACATGGGACATGGTTCCATTGTAACATATAATGTGCAATCTTTCAAATATTTTGCTCCTAAATATTCAGATGCAGCCGAAAAAGCTAACATTTCGGCATGAGCCGTAACGTCATTCAATGTCTGTGTTAAGTTGTGTGCTTTAGCAATTACCATTTCATTGCAAACAATAACACAACCTATTGGCACTTCTCCTTTTTCTAAAGCCAATTGTGCCTCCTTGATGGCCAAAGTCATAAAATAGTTGTCGTCTAACATTTACTTTCTTAATCTTGCAACGGGAAAACCTAAAGATTCTCTATATTTTGCAACTGTTCTACGTGCCAATTTGTATCCCGCTTCATTTAATTTTTGGCATAAAGCACCATCAGTCAAAGGTTCGTTGCGATTTTCGTTATTAATTGCCTCTGTAATAATTTCTTTTATTTTGCGTGAAGACACTTCTTCTCCGTCTTCTTTGTGGATAGATTCTGAGAAGAAGAATTTAAGTGGGATAATGCCATAAGGAGTTTGTACATATTTTTGTTTCACCACCCGTGAAATGGTAGAGACATCGCTTCCTACACAAGTGGCAATATCTTTTAATATCATAGGTTTTAGTTGTTTTTTATCCCCACTAAGGAAAAACTCTTTTTGATGTTGTATAATTTCCCACATGGTACGATACAAGGTAGATTCCCTTTGTTCCAATGCTTCAATAAACCATTGTGCTGCCTGACGTTTTTGTCTGACAAACTGCATGGCTTCCTTGCGTTGGGCGGTGTCTATAGTTTTATTTTCTTTCAATTGGGCATTCATATTAGTATATAATTTGCTCACTTGTAGTTTGGGCAAATTCATATCTGGCATGGTTAGTTGAATTTCTTGTGTTTTTTCATCTATCATCACTTCAAAGTCAGGAACAATAAATGAGTTGTTGTTTTTTTGTAGTATATTTCCCGGTCTTGGGTCCAAATTGACAATACAATTTATGGCCTTGGATAATTCCTCATCAGTACATTTCAAACGTTGTTGAAGTTTGGTATAATGTTTTTTTGTAAACTCAAGAAAACATTTGTCATTATTCAGAATATGTTTGGCTATTATTACATCTTCGGTTTCAGGCAAGCGTTCTAATTGTAATGATAGGCATTCCCTCAAGTCTTTGGCTCCAGAGCCTGCTGGGTCTAACTTGTGTACCACATTGACCAATAATTCTTCTATATGTTGAGGTTTTGTCTGTATGTTCATAGAAAAGAGCAAATCGTTGGCCATTTCAGTTGTCGTTCGTGTCAATAAACCACTATCGTCAATGCTACCGATAATATATGTTAAAATTTTTCTATCCTCTTCTGATAGGTCAAACATGCCTAATTGTGCAAGGAGTATTTCTTGATAACTTTCATCCGATACATAAGAGGCTTCCATATAAGCGGCTTTTTTTTCGTCTGCCAATTGTTGCTCATGTGTATAATAATTGTATTCAAAATTATTATCTTCATTATCATCTCCTATTTCCATAAAATAAGATTCCACATCATCATTGCTGTTATAATCATCATCGGTGTCGTCATTCTCATCTGTATGTTCATCATTGACATCTTCGTTCTGATTTTCAGCCGTTAATGTATTGTCATCGGTGTGGTCATTAGGGGTTTCTTCTACAATTTCTAAAGCAGGATTTTGTTCCAATTCTTCATTGATACGTTGCTCCAACATTACTGTCGGTATTTGCAACAATTTCATTAGTAAGATTTGTCTTTGAGAGAGTTTTTGGGTCAAAGATAATTCATTTCTCTGTGCTTGTTTCAACATATTTTGATAAGTTTGTTTTGTTGTGATTTTACAAAGATAACAAAAAACTTTTAAAATATGCAGAAACACTCTAAAAGACAGAAAATATTTTAAAAAACTTTTTTTATTGGTTAATAGAGAAATTGATGGATTGGGTGATATTAAATCTCTTTCATTTTCGTCATAGTTTTACTTGTATTTCTATTTTTTTTATGTATGCAAAGTGGGGCATTGAATCGGTTTTGTTATTTTGATGTATAGGTATAAAAAAAGAGCGAAATTTCGCTCCTTTTTCATAAGTAAATTAAAAGTATGGACAAATTTATTTTAATTTTTCTAGTGCATTTTTGATACGTTTAATTGCTTCTACTAATGCTTCATTAGAGGTTGCATAAGATAATCTAATGCAGTCGTCATCGCCAAAGGCACTTCCTTGTACGGTAGCTACGTTTGCTTCGTTAAGTAAATACATACTCAAGTCTGTGCTGTTTTTTATAAGTTCTCCTTTTTCTGTTTTTTTTCCGAAGAATGCGTTGATTTTTGGGAAGAAATAGAAAGCCCCTTGAGGTAAGCGGACATCAATTCCCGGGATTTCTTTTAAAAGTTTGAAAACCAAGTCTCTACGTTCTAAAAATTTGGCTCTCATATCAATAATATCTTTACTGGTAGTTGGGTCCATATTCATAGCACATACTGTTGCTTTTTGTGCGATGGAGCAAGTAGCGGATGTAATTTGTCCTTGCAATTTTTGGCAGGCTTGTGCAATAATTTTGGGAGCACCGATAAACCCGATACGCCAACCTGTCATAGCAAACCCTTTGGCAACACCATTAACGGTGATTACTTGGTCGTACACGTTGTCAAATTGGGCAATACTTTCATGGTGACCGACAAAGTTGATGTGTTCATAAATTTCGTCAGATAAAACAAGCACATTTTTATGTTGTGCTACGACATCAGCGATTTTTTTCAATTCGTCTTTGGTGTATAACATGCCTGTTGGGTTTGAGGGAGAACTGAAAATAATCATTTTGGTTTTGTCTGTGATAGCCTTTTCTAATTGTTCTGCGGTAACCTTAAAATCATTTTCAATTTTTGTTTTCACAAAGATGCAGATGCCGCCTGCCACACGAACAATTTCTTTATATGATACCCAAAATGGAGTGGGGATAATCACTTCATCACCAGGATTGACGGTAGCCATTACGGCTTGATAAATGGCTTGTTTCCCTCCTGTGGAAACAACAATTTGGTCTGTTTTGTAATCCAAATTGTTATCTCTTTTGAATTTTTTGCTAATTGCTTCTTTTAAATCTGCATAACCAGCAACAGGCGGATAATGGGTAAAATTATCATCAATGGCTTTTTTTGCAGCGTCTTTAATGGTGTCAGGGGTGTTAAAATCAGGTTCTCCTATGCTCAAACTAATAACGTCTTTGCCTTGGGCTTTGAGTTCACGAGCAAGTTGTGTCATGGCAAGGGTTTCAGATTCCGCCATTTGTGTTATTCTATCAGATAAATAGTTCATATAATTATGTGTATTAAAATTTAGTGCAAAAATAGTAATTTTTTTTATAGAATATGACTAAAAACGAGTAAAATATTTTATGGATAATATTTGTACAAAAAATAAAAAAAACACTCATATTTAGAAAACGGATATGTCCTTATGAAAATCTCTGTAAAGGTATGATGAACCCATGAGAACTTTGAAAGTCCGGCTTTTTGTATTGATAGAAAAACATAATATGGAAAAATCCTTTTTCTGTACTTTTGGTGTATAAAAAAGTGTTACCTTTGTAAAAAATGTAACATTATTTTTTAGGGGAACATTATGTCATCAAGTATTTCACAAACAGCAGGAAAAATTACTACTCATGTGTTACAGCGGATGAAAAACAATCATGAAAAAATTGCTATGCTGACAGCCTATGATTATTCTATGGCTAAATTATTGGAAATGGCTGGCATAGAGGTCATATTGGTAGGTGATAGTGCCGCTAATGTTATGGCAGGTTACAAAACGACCTTGCCTATTACTTTGGAACACATGATATATCATGCCACATCTGTTGTTGCAGCAGTAGAAAAAGCATTAGTGGTAGTAGATTTACCTTTTGGTGCTTATCAAGGAAATTCCAAAGAAGCTTTGCATTCTGCCATACGTATTATGAAAGAATCTGGAGCGGATGCTGTAAAATTGGAAGGCGGAAAAGAAATTTTGGAGTCTGTGGATAGAATCCTTACGGCTGGTATTCCTGTTATGGGACATTTGGGGTTAACGCCTCAATCTATCAATAAGTTTGGTACATATACCGTTAGAGCCCAAGACCCAATGGAAGCAGATAGGTTGTTGCATGATGCTTTGTTGTTGGAAAAGGCAGGTTGTTTTTCTATTGTTTTGGAAAAGATTCCTGCAGCATTGGCAAAACAAGTAACTGAAGCCGTGAAAATTCCTATTATCGGAATTGGGGCTGGTGGTAATGTTGATGGACAAGTCTTGGTTTTACATGATATGTTGGGAATAACACAACAATTCTCACCAAGATATTTGAGACGCTATCTCGATTTGAGTACAGAAATAACACACGCACTGCAACGTTATATCAACGATGTTAAAACCAATGATTTTCCAAATAAAAATGAACAATATTAAAATTAATTTAAAGCAAACGACAAAAACGACAAAATTAAAATGAGTGAACAATTAAAACACGAATGTGGAGTGGTTTTATTACGCCTATTAAAACCATTAGATTATTATATAGAGAAATATTCCACGGCTTTTTATGGTTTGAACAAACTCTATTTGCTTATGCAAAAGCAGCACAACAGAGGACAAGATGGAGCAGGTTTTGCCTCTATAAAATTTGATGCAGAGCCGGGTATTGAATATATAGACAGACAACGTTCTAATTCTTCTACACCCATAAAAGATTGTTTTACACCTGTTTATGATTCTCTCCAAAAATTGGCAGACGAACAACCAGAAAAATTAAAAGATGCCAAATGGTTGAAAAATCATGTAAAATTTGCTTCTGAATTATTTTTAGGACATTTGAGATATGGTACCTTTGGACGAAATGATATTAGTACCGTACATCCGTTTATCATTACCAATAATTGGGTGTCAAGAAATATTGTTGTAGCAGGTAATTTCAATATGACCAATTCAGATGAGTTGTTCAAAGATTTGGTGGCTTTGGGGCAACACCCGATAGAAACAAGTGATACGATTACCATTTTAGAAACCATTGCCAATCATCTCAATAAAGCCAATGATGATATGTATCGTAAATTTAAGGCAGAAGGCTTGTCCAAATATGATATTTCTAGACGTATTCAAAAGGAAATGAATGTTTTAGATATTCTAAAAGGGGCTTCAGCCAAATGGGATGGCGGTTATGTCTTTTGTGGAATGTTAGGACATGGCGATGCCTTTGCTTTAAGAGACCCTGCAGGTATTAGACCAGCCTTTTATTACCATGATGATGAGGTGATAGTGATTGCCTCTGAACGTCCTGCCATTCAGACGGCTTTTAATGTGCCAGCAGAAGAAATTAACGAATTGCCTGCCGGTCATGCTGCTATCATTAAGGCGAATGGAGATTTTTCTATCAAAAAATGTCATGAGCCATTGCCTGAATTAAAACAATGCTCTTTTGAACGTATTTATTTTTCAAGAGGAACGGATAAGGATATTTATCAAGAAAGAAAACGCTTGGGAGCCTTATTGTTGCCAGAAGTACTCAAATCTATTGACCATGATTTGATAAATACGGTGTTTGCATATATCCCTAATACTGCTTTAGTGGCTTTCAATGGAATGTTTGACGCATTGAGAGCACATTGCAACGAGGTAAAAAAACGCAAATTGTTAGAAAGAAAAGAAGAATTAACTCCAGAGTTAATAGATAAAATATTGGCTATTATGCCTCGTTTTGACCAAGTGGCAGTAAAAGATGTTAAATTGAGAACTTTTATCACAGAAGATAACCAACGTGATGATTTGGTGGCACATGTCTATGATATAACCTATGGCGTAGTCAATAGAAATGTGGATAATTTAGTCGTTTTGGATGATTCTATTGTTAGAGGAACTACTTTGAAACAAAGTATCATTCGGATGCTTGACCGTTTGCACCCTAAAAAAATTGTTATAGCAAGTTCTGCACCACAAATACGATATCCTGATTGTTATGGTATTGATATGAGTAGATTGGGTGAATTTGTCGCTTTTCAGGCTGCCATTGCTTTGTTGAAAGAACGGCACATGGAATATCTCATAGATGATGTTTATAAAAAAGCCAAAGCACAAGAAAATTATCCCAAAGAAGAAATTGTCAATTATGTGCAAGAGATATACCAGCCTTTTCATGCCGCTGAAATATCAAAAAAAGTGGCAGAGTTGGTGCGTCCAGATGATATTCATGCTGAGTTGGAAGTGGTTTACAATAGTATAGAAAACCTACATCAGGCTTGTCCAAATCATAAAGGGGATTGGTATTTTACTGGCAACTATCCAACTCCAGGTGGGTTTAAGGTATTGAATAAATCCTTTATCAATTATATAGAACATGTAAATGACCGTCCTTGGTAAACATTAATTATATATCCATAATGAAAAGGTTTTTTGTCGTAATTTTGTTGATAATAGGCATGTGTATCGCACAAGCACAAGAAATAGCAACCCCAGAAGAAGTTAGAGCAGGCGAAATGGATATACATCTTGTAGCACAATTGTGTGGACATAATTATGATGGGGAATTCTATCCATTGACAGGTATAGGAATATATCTAGGGTATTCTCATTTTTTTAAAGAACAACATCGTTTATCCGGTGGTGTAGAATTGGCATATCGCAATGGTGGTGGACAAGTATTGTTTATTCCTGATTATCATTATGAATGGTTGAAAAACACTTTTAGATTTGCAGTTGGAATGCAGTTGATGGTGGGTTATTGTCATGGATTTGGATTTGCCACTGGACTGCAACCCAATGTGGAATTTGGTATCTTTCTTACAGAAGGGCTTTCTTTAAAATTGGGAATAGGCTATAGAGTAATGGGCTATCCGACAACAACCCACCAAGTGGGAAATTTTTTAGGAGAAATGCCAATAACCATTGGTATTACATTTTAGAACATAATATGAATCATCAGATATTTATGTATAGGGCATTGGAGATTGCTACACATGGGCGTGGAAACGTTGCTCCAAATCCTATGGTAGGTTGTGTAATTGTTCACGATAATGTGATTATCGGTGAAGGTTATCATTGTCAATATGGGCAAGCACATGCAGAAGTAAACGCTGTCAATAGCGTGAAAAATGTTGCTTTATTGTCAAAATCTACCCTATATGTTACTTTAGAACCTTGTTCTCATTTTGGGAAAACCCCTCCGTGTGCTGATTGGATTATCAAACATCATATTCCTAAAGTAGTTGTCGCCACCTTAGATACTAATCCAAAAGTTGCCGGAAAGGGTGTTGAAAAATTAAGAAATGCGGGCGTGGAAGTTGTGCTTGGTGTCTTAGAAAATGAAGCCAAATGCTTGAATAGGCGTTTTTTTACTTATCATCAAAAACATCGTCCATATATTATTCTCAAATGGGCTCAAACCCTAAATGGTTTTATGGATTGTAATGAAAGAGCGGAGAAAAACAGACAATCGTATTGGATAACCAATGAAACTTTGCGTTATGAAGTGCAACGTTGGCGAACAGAGGAGGACGCTATATTTTGTGGAGCAAATACAATATTGAATGACAATCCACAGTTGAATAGCCGTTTGTTAGGCACTAAAAACCCTATTCGCTTGACTTTTTTGAACAAAGATATAACTAATCGAACCTTACATTTTTTTGATAATTCGCAACCAACCTTGGTGTTTAATACCGAAAAAGACGCAGAATATGGACAAACACGATACGTTCGCCTTTCAAAGCAAAATTGGGGTAAGGAAATGATGGATTATTTGTATGAACACAAAATACAATCTGTAATTGTGGAAGGTGGGCAAAAAACATTACAATATTTTTTGGAAAAGAATTTATGGGACGAAATGCGTGTTTTAGTAGGCAACAAATATTTTTTAAGAGGCTTAATAGCACCTCAAATAAATATACAACCTACATGTATTCAATGTTTTGACGAAGATAAACTATTGTATTTTTATCGGTCATGAAAAAGAAATATTATGTTGTGTGGCAAGGGTTACAACCCGGCATTTATGATAATTGGGAGGAATGTAAAAAACAAGTAAATGGTTTTTCTAATCCTAAATATAAGTCATTTAATACATTAGAAGAGGCTCAAATTGCTTTTTCTACCACTGCAGATAATTATTTATCTGCTCCAAAATCACCCATGCAACCCATAATGGACAGCCTTTATGGACAGCCTATTGTACCGAGTATCGCTGTAGATGGGGCCTTTAGTTCTGCAACAAGGTTGGCAGAATACCAATGTGTAGATGTAGAAACAAAACGCTTGATATTTAAAATTGGTCCATTTTTGGACGGAACCAATAATGTGATGGAATTTTTAGCCTTGGTGCATGCCTTAGCCTTATGTAAAAAAAATAATATTCAATGTCCAATTTATTCCGATAGTGTCAATGCCATAAAATGGGTCAAAGCTAAAAAGGCAAATACCAAAATGCAAAAAACTCCTCATAATGGACAATTGTTTGATTTGATAGCAAGAGCGGAAGAATGGTTGCGAACCAATACTTATGCAAATCAACTTTTAAAATGGCAGACCAATCTCTGGGGAGAAATTCCTGCTGATTTTGGACGAAAATAAAACCTATCATCAACAACCAACAATGAAAAGCAATAAGAAATTGTCAATTGTTATAGTATATCTATTTCTTGTTTTTTCTATGATATGTTGGGGAACCTCCTATGTTTTTACGGCTATCGCTTTGGATTGCACCAATCCTTTGACATTAATATCTTTAAGATTATTGATTTCCGATATATTGTTATGGATAGTCATATTGTTGTTTTTTCGCAAATGTCCAATCCATAAGAAAGATTGGTTATATCTATTTTTCTTGGCTTTGTGTGAGCCGTTTTTTTATTATATTGGAGAAACATACGCTTTGGATAGAATAAGTCCTGTTGTGGCCGCACCAATTATCGCAACGATACCAATTTTTACAATGGTAGCGATGATAGTGTTTTGGAAACAAAAAATGTCTATAAAAAATATTGTAGGGGTTGTTTTATCATTGGTAGGCATTGTTTTTATGATTGTCAATAAAAATATGGAGATTGATGTCGATATTTTGGGAATAGTATTAATATTCTTTGCTGTTTTTTCTTCTGTCGGTTATGGATTGATTGTAAATGATTTATCAAGTCGTATCAATCCCATTTGGTTGATTGCAGTTCAAAATACAATAGGTTTGTTTTTGTTTTGTCCGCTATGGTTGAAATTTGGTGAGATGATAGATTATCGTATTTCAAGCGAAACTATGTTTCTGAGTGCATATTCTCCCAAAGTGATTTTTTGGGGTTCAATAGTTATATTGTCTGTGTTTTCTTCAACAATAGCCTTTATATTATATTCAATAAGCGTATCAAAAATTGGTATTACCAAATCGGCTGTCTTTACCAATGCTATTCCTATAATTACTGCATTAACAGCATTTTTTATTACTGGAGAAGTAATGAATCCTATAAAAATATTTGGTATGCTTGTCATTATTTGTGGTTTGATATTGACACAAATAGACTCTGAAAGAACTGCTCGAACATCTGGCTAAAATGTTGCCTATGATACAATAAAAGCCAATATAAGACGTTAAAAACCCAATCCCCAATGCCCAATCCCCATTATTT
>CALAVA010000155.1 GCA_937892025.1 uncultured Bacteroidales bacterium | reverse complement strand
GAGGTGTACAAACGACAAATGCAGGCAATGTCGATGGTTTTGTGGCTAAAATTGCCTCAAATGGCCAACAAATATTAGCATCAACCTATTTAGGAACAGATACTTATGACCAAGCCTATTTGATAGAATTAGACAAATATGCTAATGTTTATGTAATGGGACAAACCAATGCTCCTAATAGTTCTTGGGTGTATGGCAATGTATGGACAAGCGGGAATGGACATTTTGTTACAAAATTAAACAATTCTCTATCACAAAAACTATTGTCCACCGCTTTTGGCAATTCAATACAAAGTTATCAATTGTCCCCAACCGCCATGATGGTAGATATTTGTGGCAATGTCCACATTTCTGGTTGGGGAGGCAACACCAATGAAACAAACATAAATGGATTTCCTATTACACAAGATGCATTTAAAACCACAACCGATGTGGGTGATTTTTACTTAATTACCATTGGAGAAAATTTAAAAAACCTTGTTTTTGCCACATATTTTGGTGGCAATCAAGTCTATTATCGAAGTGGTGAACATGTTGATGGTGGAACGAGCCGATTTGACAAAAAAGGAACTATCTATCAAGCAGTTTGTGCGGGTTGTGGTGGACAACAAAATTTTCCTGTTACCTCTGGTGTTGTAGGTCCTACTAACAATAGTAACAATTGTAATTTAGGAGTGGTAAAAATAGAATTTAATCTACAAGGGATTGTCGCTGATTTTATTATGCCCTCTATGGTGTGTGCTCCTTATGATATTCATTTTGAAAACACCTCAAACATTGCACATGCAAATACAACAACCTATCATTGGAATTTTGGAGATGGAACCACCTCCACAGAGTTTGAACCATCTCATACCTATACAAACGCAGGTACGTATCGTGTAAGACTGATAGTAGCAGACACCAGCAGTTGCAATTATTTTGATACAATAGAAAAACAACTGATAGTAATGGCTAACACATTAGACACCTTGCCAACAACAACACTTTGCAAAGGGAATACTGTTCAAATAGGCATTCCACCTTCTGTAGAAAATGTTGTTTATTCTTGGCAACCTTCTCTCGGTTTAAATAATGCTTCTCTATCTAATCCATTCTTTATTGATACTATCTCACGAACATATCTATTGATAGTCAATAACGGCGTTTGTTCTGACACCTTACAACAAAAAGTTATTGTACAAACATTGCCAGAAGGCAAAACGGCTACATGGCTCATTTGTCCTAATCAACCTTATACTCTTGTGCCACCGATAGCTGATGGAGCCACTTATTTTCATTGGTCTTCATCACCCGATTTTACGGATACCTTAAATTCATCAATGTCAGACTCTGATGTCTATTTGCCCGTGGTTGATAAAGACACCTATTATCTACTCAGAAAAAACGATGGCTGTTCTGAAATTGATACCATAAAATTAATTACCTCACAATATGAAATCGTTTTAGACTCATTGCCTACTATATGCTTTGGAGATTCTATTGAAGCAGTGTTAAACATAAAATCTTCTGTATATAGCCGTAGTTATACCAATGTTTGGCATATTGATAGTGGAAGTCTTGTTGTTAAGGAAAATGATTTTCATGCAGTGCTAAAACCCAGTGTATCAACCGATATAAGCATTGTTACTACCAATAATTATGGTTGCCAAACAACAACTCATGCCCACATAAATGTTTCTAAAGTAGAACCCGTTGTGTCAAAAACAGATATTCGTTGTCATGGAGAAAGAAACGGCCAAATTGTCATTACTTGTATAGACACAAATATGCCTTATACTTACACTTGGACACCTCAAGTTTCTACCACAAATATGGCAAGCAATTTAAACAAAGGAACATATACAATAGTTGTAACAGACACTCACCAATGTATTGCAGAAGAGATTATTAGTATAGATGAACCCGATTCGTTACAATTGAGTTTATATGACACTATTACAATCAATTTTTGTGGCAATGACTGTATTGGCAAAGGTAGTGTACAAATACAAGGAGGCACTCCACCCTACTCTTACCGATGGAACAATGGGGAGACAAGCACTTCTATTGATAAACTTTGCGTAGGAACCTATACATTTTATCTTTCTGATAAAAATGCCTGCTTGGATACCATTTCATTCACTGTTTTAGACACCTCTTTGCTGACTCTTTCGTGCGAATTAGAACCACCATCTTGCTATGGTGAATGCAATGGGAAATGTGTACTTTTTGTAGAACATGCAACCTACCCCATACAATTCATCTGGAGCGATGGGCGTACAGATAGTGTTACCAATACATTATGTCAAGGCGATTATCAAATAACAGCCGTAGATTCACTATTATGCAAACGTATACTATCTTTTTCCTTATCTTCCCCTGAACCCTTATATGCCAATAGTCAAGTGCAAAGACCTTCGTGCTATGGCTATCAAGACGGAAGTATTATTGTAAAAATGAGCGGTGGAACCCCACCTTATACTCATATTTGGAACGGAACTATCGGCAACGATTCACTCTTAAACATACCTGCAGACACCTATAGATTGCATGTTATGGACAAAAACAACTGCGAATATGACACAACTTTCATCATTAGGGATTATGACACCTTACGTATTGAAAACATTACTACCACCAACATTCCTTGTGAAGGCGTTTGCAATGCCTCTATTTCCATCAATACCATAGGGGGATGTCCACCCTATCGGTATATACTCAATGAACAAGAAAATTTAAATAATCTTTGCAAAGGCACTTATCTAATTAAAATTATGGATAAAAATAATTGTGCCATACAAACAAGTGTTACCATTAAAGATAGTTCATCTTTTGTTAATCCTATTCAAGCATGGGCAGACACTAACACACTTTACAAAGGACGTTCTACTATGTTGCATGCCACCAATTTGGGTACAGGATTTACCTATCATTGGACACCCGAAAAAGGCTTAAAACCTACTTCTGGAGCAGATATAACGGCTGCACCAACAGAAAGTACTCTTTATACAGTGCTTGTTAAAGACAAATGGGGTTGTAGTCAAACAGATACAGTATTGATTACAATTTGGGAAGTTATTTGTGAAGAACCTTATGTTTTTGTTCCCAATGCCTTTACCCCAAACAATGATGGACATAATGATATTTTATATGTCAGAGGCGATTTACTGGAAAACATTGATTTTAAAATATATGACCGATGGGGTGAAAAAATATTTGAAACCCAAGACCTCAACCAAGGTTGGGATGGTACCTATAAAGGCAAACCTTGTGAACCCGGCGTATATGTTTATTATTTGCAAGCAACTTGCTTAAGTGGAGTTAATTCTTTAATGAAAGGCAATATAACCTTAATTCGATAAAATGAAAATTTTTAAATTTGGAGGAGCATCGGTTAAAGATGCTCAAGGCGTAAAAAACATCGTCAATATTATCAAACAATATACCGACCAACCTTTATTGGTGGTGGTTTCTGCAATGGGCAAGACAACCAATTTGTTAGAAACTTTGCTGCATGCACATACGAAAAATTCTAACGAACAATATTCAATTTTTGAACAACTAAAGAATTATCATTATTCTATTGTAAATCAATTATTTGAAAACAAATCCCAGATTCACTCCATTTTAGAGGAATGGTTTGCAAATTTACAAGATTTAATTGAAGAACCCAATGTAGAAAATTATGATTTTGAATATGATAGAATTGTTTCGTATGGTGAATTGTTGTCCACCACCATCGTTTCTCATTATATGCAATATATAGGCATTGACAACCAATGGATTGATGCTCGACAACTTATTCGGACAGACAATACCTATAGAGAAGCCCAAGTAGACTGGGATAAAACACAACGAAAAATCAAACGCCAACTTGGCACACATTATGAGGCAAAAAACACAACACCTATTGTAACACAAGGATTTATTGCAGGAACAGCAGAAGGCTTGACAACAACTTTGGGACGTGAAGGCTCAGATTTCAGTGCCGCCATTTTTGGATATGCCCTCAATGCTAACGAAGTGGTGATTTGGAAAGATGTGGACGGATTGCTCAATGCTGACCCTAAACAATTCTCCAATACAATAAAATTAGACAAAATTCCATATAGTGAAGCCATTGAGTTGTCCTATTATGGAGCAAGTATCATACACCCAAAAACACTCAAACCATTACAAAACAAAAAAATTCCATTAAAAGTAAAATCATTTATTTCCCCAGAAACAGAAGGAAGCGTGATTGGTGATTTTTCTATCAAACAAATGACACCTTGTTTTATTGGTAAAAAAAATCAAATGCTCATCTCTATTATGCCAAAAGATTTTTCTTTTATTGCCGAAGAAAACCTATCAACAATCTTTGGATTGTTTGCACATTTTGGCATAAAAATCAATCTTATGCAAAATTCTGCACTCAGTTTTTCGGTGTGTGTTGATGAAAAACATAATATCAATGACTTAATTGAAGAATTGCAAACCGAATTTTTTGTCAAATATAACAAAGATATGGAATTAATAACCATTAGACATTATGACGATAAAAGCATTAATTTGGTGTTACAAAATAGAAAACCTATTGTAGAACAAAAGAATAGAACGACAGTACAATATGTACTAAAAAAGACATTATCATAAAGGCTGATAAAAAACATAGGCAATGAATTTTCAAAAAACATCATACTCTTATCGTTATCTATCAAACATTCTGGTTGTTCTGTCCTATTTTTGTTTTTTTATTACTGTACGATAAAACGTGTACCTTTGTTCATGTTATTGATGTTTTGTGGCGAAAACAAAGATAACAAAAAGGTCGGAATCCCAAGCGAAGATACCGACCTTAATTTTTGTGTGGCTTAAAAAGTTTTAGCGGACGGTAATAATTATAAATCAATTAAATATAATATAAATAAGTTTATGTTACACAATATTAAACTAAAAATTAGAGGTTCCCTTAATCCCAATTCCAAGAAAAATGGTATCTTACCCCATTGATAATTACATCATTGTTCATTTGTTTATTTCGTGGCTTTCTCTTTATATAGACATATCCTATAATAGATTGTCCAGAATACAATATCGTTTCTGGTAACATTTGTTTCATCCTATTCATACATTCATTATAGTTATTATTTTTCATTGCTTCTATTGCTTGATCATTCTTATCTCGCTCCAATTCTGCAGCAATAGGATCATAATAGTTTATTGTTGTTTTTGTTGTTTTACTATACCCATTGTCATAATCAGTTTTACTTGTTATTGTTGCAGTTTGATTTCCATTCGACATTGATAGACCTCGGGACGCTGCATTAAGGGTGATAATGACGGAATTGATAGTATATACTTTGTCTATATATTCTTTGGTAGAAAGTGTGTGTAAATACTCTACATCTCCTTTTTTATTGATAGATGTTGCTTCTATAATTGAAGGGTCTATATAAATTTCTTCATTGGAATGATTGTCAATGAAAACTGTTAATCTAAAATAATTACCATAATCATGTATTATTTCAGCCATTTGTTTTACAACAATACCATTTTTATCACAAGATTGCCAAATTTCCTTGTTATCATATTTTGTATTTCCTGCAGATATAGATGCTTGAGCATGAATATCATATAAACATACTCCCAAGAAAAAAACACAATAAAAAATACTTTTCTTTTTCATCGTATTTGTTTTTACCTATGTGTTAAGTGCATGATTTCGTGAACTAAGTGTTCTGTTATGTCGTAGCTTCGGCTGGTTTTTTCTAAGGTTGCTGCCATTTTAGTTAGAGCAGAAACTAAAGTATTATTTTGATCAATTAGGCTATTTATTTGATTTTCTTTTCGATATAGCATTTCCATTAATTTATCAATTTGACTGGTTTGTATTTCTTGTTTTGCTGCTATCCGTTTCACGCATTCTTGGATTTCTTTCAGTCGTTTAGACTTTTTGTTTTGTTCATCTTCTACTATCTTGCTATCTGCAACCTCAACTTCTTCAATTTTATTATTTTCCATTTTTATTTATTTTTAATTAA
>CALAVA010000154.1 GCA_937892025.1 uncultured Bacteroidales bacterium | reverse complement strand
GTTGTTTGACAAAGATTACAATTTATAAAAATCAAAAAAGCGTGAAATTCACGCTTTTTTGATGTAATAATTTATATACAAATATGGAATAATTACTGTGTAACTTTTTCAAGCCATTTTACCATGCTAAACATAACAATCATAGAGACGAGGCAGATGGCGAGGAACACGCCCCAACATATCCAAATTGGCCATGCGTTGAGCATAATTGGTCCTACAAAGATAAATAGGTTGCCTATTGCCGTTGCACCGAGCCACAAACCTTGGCACAAACCAACCATGTGTCGTGGAGCCACTTTAGAGACAAATGAAAGTCCTAATGGAGAAATGAACAACTCTGCCACGGTGAGGAAAAAGTAAGTTACAATCATCACCCAAGGAGCGGCCTTTGCCAATCCTGCACTTGCCATGGCTGCTGCATCCATTGCTCTAAATTCATCACCTGATGGATAATGTTCAATAATAGAGAATGCCATAAGGAAAAGATATGCACAACCTGCAATGCCCATACCTAAAGCAATCTTACGAGGAGTAGAAACGGGTTTGCCTTTTCGTGCCAAAGAAGCGAATAAAATCATTACAATAGGTGTGAGTATAATTACAAATAATGGATTCATTGCCTGCCAAATTTCGGGAGCAATTGCCGATGAATCTACAAAATCACGAGCAAATACAGACAAAGATTGACCATTTTGATGGAATGACAACCAAAAGAATACGGCAATGCCTAATACTGCGAACAATGCTGCCATACGTTGTTTGATTTCTTTTGCCATTGCTTGTTTTTCTTCTGCGGTATAATCAACAATTTCCTTTGCCATTTTTTTTGCAGGTTGTGGAAATTTATTTTTGTTCATAAAAAATATAATCAAAGAAATAAACATTGCCAACATAGAAGCAATAAAAGCATAGTGAATACCTGTATTGTAAACTTCTATATAGTCGGAACTAAATTGAGTTAAATTGGTTATTGCACTGGGGTCTATAACAGAATTGGCCATTGTTTCAGTAAATTTTGTTGTTTCTTGACCATCTGCAAGATATTGATGACACAAAGCAGGCATATCTGCATTATAAATAAAATTATGAACTTTTAGCCACCAAGTACGCAAAACAGGGGCAACAAAAGGAGCAATAACACCACCTATATTAATAAATACGTAGAAAATTTGAAATCCACTATCACGTTTGTCTTTAGCCTCTGCCAATGCTTCTGGGCCTTGTTTGGCCGCTTCTGCTTCAAAATTATCATACATTTGACCAACCAAAGCCTGCAAGTTGCCTTTAAACAAACCATTACCAAAAGCAATACAAAGTAATGCAAAACAAGTGAATATTAATATTCCCCACCATGCACCATTCCCGTTTGTAATAATTCCATCTACTTTGCTGAACAATGGGATTGCCAAAGCAACATAGCCTAAAGCCATTATAACCAATCCCCATTGAATAGTGCGGTTGTAGTTTTGTGTGCGGTCAGCAATGATACCACCAACTAAACTAAGCACATATATTCCAAAATAAAAAACAGAATAAATGATTCCCGCTGTCCCATCTGGCAAACCAAATTTGGACACAATAAACAGCAACAAAATTGCATTCATGATGTAATAACCAAAGCGTTCACCCATATTGCTTAAAGCCGCAGCCACAAGCCCTTTAGGGTGTTCTTTCGCTTTTTTTAGGTAATAAATCAAAAATGGAATTACAAGAATCAAAATGGCTATGAATATCACCGCCGTAGAATGATTCTGCCAAAGATTTGCTAAAAAATCCATACAAATATTTTTTTAGGTATCAAGGACTTCTATTAATTACTATTATCCAAATTGTGTGAAGCCCTTTCTAAACACAATTCGGATTTATGAATGCAAAATTATAAAAAAAAATATTAATATTAACTTTTTCTTTGTTTTTATTGACAAAGATTTACTGATTTATATCTAAAAAAATGATTTTCTTATTATTATGTTACAACAAAATAAAGATTTTCCCAAAATCCACCATATAAAAAAAATAGTGTACTTTTGCAAAATAGATTTAATTTGCATAATAATAACAATATAAATTGTCATTTTTTTGACAATAATAAAAGCAAAATATAGATTATGGATAAAAAAATTATTATTATTCCAACCTATAATGAAAAAGAAAACATAGAAAAAATCATTCGTTATGTTTTTGCACTCAACCAAGACTTTCATATTCTTGTTGTTGATGACGGAAGTCCAGATGGAACTGCAGAAATTGTCAAGAAATTGATTCCAGAGTTTGAGGGCAATCTTTTTTTGGAACAAAGAAGTGGAAAATTAGGACTTGGCACTGCCTATATTTATGCTTTTAATTGGTGTTTGCAAAGAGATTATGATTTTATATTTGAAATGGATGCCGATTTTTCGCACAACCCCAACGATTTAGACCGTTTGTATCAAAAGGCAAAAACAGAAAATAAAGATATAGTCATAGGTTCTCGCTACTGTAAGGGAGTAAATGTTGTCAATTGGCCTATGAATCGTGTTTTAATGTCCTATTATGGCTCTGCCTATGTCAGAACAATACTACGCTTACCCATACATGATACTACTGCCGGTTTTATCTGTTATCGCAGAAAAGTTTTAGAGAGTATCAATTTTGACCAAATAAAACATATCGGATATGGATTCCAAATTGAAATGAAATATATTTCATGGAAATTAGGGTTCCAATTGGCAGAGGTGCCTATTATTTTTACCGACAGAACAGAAGGAACCTCTAAAATGAGTAAAGGAATATTCAAAGAAGCCATTTTTGGTGTTTTTAAACTCAAACTTTCTTTGTGTTTTGGAGGCTTGGAAAAATATAGAAAAACAATATCATAACCCGTTGACGAAATAAAAAACATAAAAAAGTTGCATAATTAACAGTTTTTTAGCGATTTATCGATTAAAAAACTAAAATATTGCTTATGTACAACTTTATTGCAAAGTACGGAAAATTTCTTGACACATACAAGCATTTTTTTTATTGTCAATGAACACGGAAATATTCCATAAAGAGGGCTTGTCCCTCGTTTTTTCGCTATCGAAGTAATTGCGTTGGTATCTGTTTTATAGAACTAAAAAATATAAATTAGCATTGCAAAATTTAATTTCTCGCAGAGAATATAATGATAGACGGAAAAAATCTATTTGAATCTGCCAATATTCTTTTAGAAGTACTTTATCGTTTAAAACCAAAAGACTATAAACCTGTATATAAACCATTTGCTCAAGCAAGAAAAAGAATTGAAATCTTATTTTCTCAATTAACAGACCAATTGATGATAATGAGAAATTATTTTCAAAATCAGTGCTTTA
Organism: uncultured Bacteroidales bacterium; assembly: GCA_937892025.1. Taxonomy (GTDB): domain Bacteria; phylum Bacteroidota; class Bacteroidia; order Bacteroidales; family WCHB1-69; genus UBA1205. The sequence continues at coordinate 498 of CALAVA010000154.1, read as the reverse complement.
AGTATTGGATTAATACATGAATTTTATGAACAAGAAGAAGAAAAGGTTTTTCATAGCGATTGGCATAGTGGTTTTCTTTGGCGTAATGTATTACTTGACAGGTGCTTGGAACAGGCCGATAGACGTGGATAAGGAGAGGGTGGAAAGATTCACGTCTGCACTTGAGACCCATGGGAAGGAGTTTATCGTGCAGAGGGATTCGCTTTTGGAAATCTACAGGGATGCTGTAAAGGTGGAGGATTACCAAACCGCATTGACGACGCTTCGTGAAGCGGACACTGTGTTTTACGAGTTCATGCAATCCGTTTCAGCCATGACGATAGAGGAATACATCAAGCCATTTGGGTTGTTCAAGGTATTGAATTACGGCGACATAGACAGCGTTGATGCGTATGTATATGACAAGAACGACGGGTTTGCGAGGCTGCTGTTTTCCATGCAGGGCGAGTATGTGGAAAGAAGGAACGAAGCCGCTGTGAGATGATAGTCTATGATGCC
>CALAVA010000153.1 GCA_937892025.1 uncultured Bacteroidales bacterium | reverse complement strand
GTTTTGCCTTCTAAATTGTCTAAAAACGAAGAAGAAAATCTCAAAAACTGGTTTGAAGGCATTGCCGACAAAACCAAATTTACCGTGCAATTGGAAAATCTATCCAACGATGAGGCTCCTATAATGATTACACAACCTGAATTTATGAGGCGCTGGGCTGACATGCAAAAAATGTCCGCAGCAACTCCATTTGTCAACAGCGATATGCAACATTATAATTTAGTAATTAACACCAATCATGATTTAATTGCAAGTCTTTTGGCGGAAACAGATGAGAACAAACGCAAAGAAAAAACAGAACAATTGTTCGATTTGGCGAAACTTTCTCACCAAATGTTGGCAGGAGAAGCCTTGGATAAGTTTGTCAAACGTAGTTTTGATATACTAAAAAGTAATTCTTAATCAAATTTATATTTTTTTTTGCAAAAAAATATAAACAACTTGAACTTATTTTATATTTTTTTGTATTTTTGCAAAATAAAATTATAGTGAATTAATTAAAAATATTAAAAAGATGAAAAAGATATTATCATTTGTTGCGTTGATCGCAAGTGTAGCATTTTTGAATGCTCAAACTCACAAAACGATGTCGGTAGAGCAAGGTGCCACAAGCCTAATGACTTCTCCGCAAAACTCTCTTTCAGAGCGTGTTATTGCCAATGCTCCGACGTCTATTATTGTTAACCCTTATTCCAATTCTTTAGACAAACAATTTGTACACAAATCAACCTATACTCCACTTGAATGGATGGGGTCTTGGGAATACGCTCTTAACTATGCACCAGCAGATAGTATCGCTTGGAATGGCAACTGCTTATTAAACATATTCCCTGATACTATGCTCCTATCTAAACGCATTTTTCCTGGCACACCATCTACAATAACAGGAGAAGATTCCACAATTATTTCTAGAAGCCATTTTTTGACAAAATTAGGCTATACTTTTGACCCTTATTCAAAAGCATTTAGTGCTATGTTTGATAAGCAGTTGTTTTATGAACGAGGAATAACTGAAGATAACAATACATATCTAAATTATAGAATAGATTCAATAGCATTGTATGCTCGCTACCGTATAGGAGCATATCATCAATCTACAGATGCAAGAGACACATTAAGATTGTATGTAATGCAATATAGTGCATACGATTATCAAAACAATTACCCTGGTAGAAAAATGGGGGCTCGTACAGACTGGGAATATGTATTTGCAACCACTTCTTATGTTGATGGTTACAAAAACTTTTCTGTACAACCTGCATGGCAACGTATAGCACCCGCTACCAGCCCAAAAGGTGTTTCCACAAGACCTAAAGCCACCAATATGAAAGTTTATGATTATATTCTTGACCCAGAAAAAGATTCTGCCTATACCGAAATGGGAAAAGTAAAATATAAAGCTTTTGTAATAGATATGGAACCTTATGAAATAAAAGAAGGTTACGTAGTATCATTCTTGATGGAATTTTTGCCCGGCTATACTTATGATTTAAATGACACATTAGAAAAACAGGCATGGAGTATAGATAGATCAGAATGGATATATGACACCGCTTGCTTCAATTATTTAGAAATTCCTTATTGTAGATATACAGCTACTACCGAAGGGTATAGGAGAACATTGGATAATGGTGATGGTGCTAATGGTAAATCTATGGAAGATAAGGCTATCAGATATGAAAATGATACGAGTTATAGCAATGGATTTTGGAATGGTCTATATGTTGGGTACTATTATATAATGCCAAGATTTCAATTCAAAATTTCTACAGGTACCGATTCTTTTATAGATGATAGAGGCATAGAAGACGCCAATGTGTCAAAAATGTCAATTTATCCAAATCCGGCCAAAGACCAAATTACAATCAATTTAGGTGAATCAGGCAAAGCAGAAGCAACTTTGTACAACCTTATTGGTCAGGTTGTAAAGAAAATAACTCTTACCGAACAAAGTTCTACTATTTCCGTAGAAGATGTTACCTCTGGCATTTATATGCTGAGAGTAAATCAGAACGGAAAAGTTCAAACACAGAAGATTTCTATTGCAAAATAGTACAAGAAAATGATAATTTTTCATACCAAAAAGGTCTTTCCTAAAAGGAAAGACCTTTTTGATTTAAAAGTTACAAAAGTGGTCTGATAGTCATTTCACATTGTTGGCAATTGAATTGGAGAACAAATCGTTTTTGCTGGTATGCAAGAAAGAGTTGTGTTGTTTGTTGTGAGTTGTTTTTGTTTTTGAGGCACATTCCCAATTGAAATCTGAGACAATATTTTGTTTTCATCACTATTTTTTGTTGCATTCTGTTTTGACATTCCCATGCATGTTCAGAGATATAGACGCCCATTTTTTGATAAAATTTTTCGGCTTCTTTATTGCTGATATTAAAGGTGTAGTCAGCAGTTTTTGTATAGATTTCAATGTTTTTTTCTGGTGTTTTTCTCTTTTCTCTTTGATGTGTGGAAAAGAGAAAGTTTTCATGCAAATGTAGCAATTGTCGTCTTTTTTCATTCAAGACAGCCAAAGGGATAAAAGGCATTTGTTTGACATTAATAGTTACTTGTAAGATTTCAAAGATGGTGTTTCCAGATTTTTTTAGTTGTTTTTCAATGTTTTCTTTGCTTTTTGTCGGGTTTTGTGCCTTGGGGAAATCGTTGCCTAAATCAAGTACAGAGATACTTCCTTGCTCGTCAGTTAGCCTTATTTTAAAGTTATTGTTTTCAAAGAGCAGACAAATATCAACTCCTATTTTTCGTTTTGTTTGTTCTTTTTTTAGTTGTTCAAAAAAATGTTTATCAAAATTGAGATAGATTTTAGTTCCGATAGTGGGGGCTTTTTTGTTGTTGGTTGGCACCCAATTTTCTTCAAGTCCACTAATATTTGTACCTTGTAAAACATTGTTTTGGTCAAACCAACACAATCCGTCTCCGTTGAGTAGTTTTTTGTCTGTATCAATCCGAAAAGCTTTAGTAGTTGTTTGGCTTACTTTCCCCAAATATTTGCCCATAGATTTAGGGGTATTGATTTGAGCAATCATCTCTCTTTTGTCATGGAGAAAATAAGAAGTATATCCTCTATTAAAAGTTTTTTCTACATCGGGTGTAAAATCAAACCGGACTTTTCCTAAGGAAGATTTTTTATACCATGGTTGTTGTTCCAAAATGTTATCCAATTCTTGTCTATATGCACTAACGATGTTTGCGACATAGGTTTTGTCTTTGAGTCGTCCTTCTATTTTAAAAGAAGAAACTCCGGCTTCAATCAAATCTTTGAGGCTGTTAATTCTGCACATATCTTTCAATGACAACAGATGTTTTTCTTTGGCTATCAAATGTTCGTCAGCATCGTATAAGTTGTAGGGCAATCGGCAAGGTTGTGCACAGGCTCCTCTATTGGCACTTCTGTTTCCCAAAAAATAACTCAAATAACATTGTCCGCTATAACATACACAAAGCGAGCCATGTACAAAACATTCAATATCAATATCAACAGTATTTGCGATATGTTGAATTGTTTTTAGGGGCAATTCGCGTGCCAAAATAACTCTATTGATACCCAATTGTTTATAGAATTTGATTTTTTCAATAGCAATATTGTTCATTTGGGTGCTGGCATGAATGGCAATTGGTGGCAAATCGATGTTCACCAAAGCCATATCTTGTATAATAATAGCATCAACTCCCATATTATACAATTGGTATATCAGATTTTGCACAGTTTTTAGTTCATTATCAAAAAGAATAGTATTAATGGTAATGTATATACGGACGTGATAGCGATGAGCATAGTTAATCAGTTTTTCGATATCAGCGAGTGTATTTCCTGCATTTTGTCTTGCTCCAAACTGTTCGCAGCCTATATATACAGCGTCAGCTCCATGATTGATGGC
>CALAVA010000152.1 GCA_937892025.1 uncultured Bacteroidales bacterium | reverse complement strand
CCCTTTCACTTTACGTTCCCATTGCCCGATTAAGTCACGCTTATTAGCCGAACTCCCGCTCCGCTATTTGGTCAAAATGTGCCAGGATATACTGTACGGCATTATTCCTTCCCTCTTCCTCGTCGACCATCTCTTCCATTTGCTTGACACACACATCGATGTCGTGAATCACCATCATAGCCGTCTGGCGTTGGACTTCTGCCTTCATCTTCTCATCAATCAGTGCCGACGTTCCGAATGTCAGCAAGATCGAGATGGTGGTACCCAGCAGACTGGTGAGAAATCCCTTCCCCCATGGCTTAATCCTATTGATTTTGAAAATTCAGAAGGCAACATTTGCATCGCCAACGCACTTTATGAAGGCATGGCCGCCAAACTTCCCGTTTCAAGATTGCAAAGAGATTTGACAGACAGCACCGTAACACGAAATATTGGTGTCCCCATAGGACATACCATCATTGCATTCAACTCTTTATTAAAAGGATTAAACAAACTATTACTTAACCAAGAAACAATAAATGCAGATTTGGAAAACAATTGGGCAGTTGTTGCCGAAGCCATTCAAACAATATTAAGACGGGAATGTTATCCTAATCCCTACGAAGCATTAAAACAATTAACACGTGGAAAAGGTCATATAACCCAAGAAATCATTCATGAATTTATTGATACGTTACAAGTTAGCGATAATATCAAACAAGAATTAAAAAACATTACCCCACTTAATTATTTGGGAATACCAGCAGATTTTACAAACGAACATTCACAAAATTAATGGACCATACACGGAATTTCTGTATTATTGCCCATATAGACCATGGCAAAAGTACTTTAGCGGACAGACTGCTACAAAAAACAGGTTCAGTCGGAGAACGTGAGTTTCAAAACCAATTGTTAGACGATATGGATTTGGAACGCGAAAAAGGCATCACCATCAAAAGCCATGCCATACAAATGCAATATCAATACAATAACGAAACCTACATTCTTAATTTAATAGACACGCCGGGACATGTTGATTTTTCTTACGAAGTTTCTCGTTCCATTGCCGCTTGCGAAGGTGCATTGTTGGTTGTCGATGCGACACAAGGCATTCAAGCACAAACAATTTCAAACCTTTATTTAGCCATAGACAACAATTTGGATATTATTCCGATATTGAACAAAATGGACATGCCCAATGCGATGCCAGAAGAGGTTACAGACCAAATTGTTGATTTATTAGGTTGTAACGCAAATGAAGTTTTGGCCGTAAGTGCCAAAACAGGAGAAGGAATAGAGAGCGTGTTAGAAGCCATTATTAATCGTATCAGACCACCCCAAGGCGATAAAAACGCTCCATTGCAAGCCTTGATTTTTGATTCTGTGTTTAATTCATTTAGAGGAATTATTGCCTATTTTAGAATTTTTAACGGACAAATAAAAACCAATGATTTTGTCAAATTTGTAGCCACAGAAAAGAATTATCATGCAGATGAAATTGGTGTACTTGGACTTACACAACAACCTCGCAATACATTAGAAGCAGGTGATGTCGGTTATATTATTTCTGGCATCAAAAACGCCAAAGAAGTGCGTGTGGGAGATACTATTACTCACGTTGAAAACCCTTGCAAAAACGCTATTGATGGTTTCGCCGAAGTTAAACCCATGCTTTTTGCAGGAATATATCCTGTTGATGCTGATGATTACGAAGAATTGCGATCTTCATTAGAAAAACTTCAACTTAACGATGCTTCTTTGACCTTTGAACCTGAATCTTCTGCAGCACTCGGGTTCGGATTCCGTTGCGGATTTTTAGGTTTATTGCACATGGAAATTATCCAAGAACGTTTGGATAGAGAATTTAATATGGACGTAATTACCACTGTACCAAATGTTTCATATAAAGTATATACAACTAAACGCGAAGTGATTGATGTACACAATCCTTCAGGTATGCCACCATTGAACAATATTGACCATATTGAAGAACCTTATATCTTTGCTCAAATTATCACAAAAGCAGAATATATTGGTTCTATAATGAAACTCTGCTTGGACAAACGCGGAACATTAAAATCACAAGTATATCTCACAACTGACCGCATTGAACTATCGTTTGATTTGCCATTAGGAGAAATTGTATTTGATTTTTATGATAAATTAAAAAGTTGTTCCAAAGGCTATGCCTCTTTTGACTATCATTTAAGCGACTATAAAGAAGCAAAATTGTCTAAATTAGATATTTTACTCAATGGAGATGCTGTTGATGCACTCTCTACATTGATACATGTTAGTCATGCTTATGATTTTGGACGAAGAATGTGTGAAAAACTCAAAGAACTCATTCCAAGACAACAATTTGACATTGCCATACAAGCCGCTATCGGGTCTAAAATTATTGCAAGAGAAACGGTAAAGGCTGTAAGAAAAGACGTTACCGCCAAATGTTACGGCGGAGATATTACTCGTAAACGCAAATTGCTTGAAAAACAAAAAAAAGGCAAGAAACGTATGCGACAAATCGGTAACGTAGAAGTTCCACAAAGTGCATTTTTGGCTGTTTTAAAAATTGATTAAATCCATTTTTTGAAAAATATTGATATACAATAGACTAAATTGATTTAATTGAAATATATACTCATCTTATCTTCAATCTATAAGTTCCATTATATTGCTCAATGTTAAGATAATTTAGTAAGGATTGTTCTGAAAAATTTTGCTCATTATCAAAATATTCATTCCAAATAGGCAATGTTTCTAAATCTCTACGTAACACTTTATGAGTAGAAAATACACATTTGAAAAACCAATTCATAAAATCACTATTCAATAAATCAACTAATTGCTGATATGATAATGGAAAATCATCTTTTAAAATCAACAAATTTGCACTATTTAAAATATATCGTTGTTCGGTATCATAAAAACAAACTATTCTATCACTTATAAAACGATATATAATTTTATTTTTAGCATTATAGTATTCCAATGGAGCGACCTGTTGACAATTTTTGAAAGATTGTTCAATATACAAACCAGAATCATCAATTTTATTAGGGGAAATGTCTTTCCCTCTAAAAATTTGAATATAATTATCATTTATTTTTTGGGGTAATAAAATTCCATTATTTCCTGTAACAATCCCTAATGCCCAATATGCATTATTTTTCAAAGTTATATGAGTTTTTGTTAATACATGTAAAATCACATCATTTTCACTTTCAGATAAATTAAAATTAATAATATGTTTAGGAATATTATAGAAATTTAATTGTTTTCTTGTTATTGTATTTTTATCATAAATTTCAGATGAGATTGTATGATTTGTATTAGGGGGTGTTTTGGTTGCAATAAAAGACTTTGCTTTAGTCATCAATTTTTTAAATGGTTTTCCATAATCAATTAAACGATTTATTTTTAATTGCAAAAGTGATTCTCGTGCATTTTCAAAAGAACCAATATTGAAAAATGACTCTGGCAATAAAAAACCAATTTGACCATCTTTTTTTAATACTTGAAGACAAGCAAAATAAAATAATGCACATGTATCATTACTATTCCCTGAAAAATATATTTTTGAAAATCTATCTCTAATATTTTTTGATATTTTCTTTCCCCATGGGGGATTTGTAAAAATGAAATCAAATATTTGATTATATTCATTTGCAACAGAAAGAAAATCAACACAATGAATATTTTCACTTTCATATCCTGTTAGTTCATAGATTCTTTTTTTCGTTATTTTTACAGCATTTACATCAAGGTCAAATCCATAAATATTTTGTGGAGATATTCCTTTTTTAATTGCTTCAATTATAAAATTTCCACTTCCACAACAAGGGTCAAGAAATGTTTTGTTTTCAAGATTTTCAATATCTTGTATGTTTTTTAACATATCAGAAACAATGTATGGTGGAGTATAATAGATACCTTCTTGATTTTTATATGATTCTGATAAAGAATTTTCATATTTAATTGAAATTTCATTACCATCCATACCATTATCTAAAAATATTTGGATTGTATTTGATAATGTGGAATGGTCATGTGAATTTTTATTTAATTTGTTTGCTCTTGATTTTAATTTTGAAGATTTTAACAATTCCATATTTTGTAATGACAATCCCTCTCGCTCCCAATTTCTGATAGTTGCCACAGAAACGTGCAGATTTTTTGCCATATCCTTCATTGACATTTTGTTTTCTATTTCAAAATTCTCAAAAGTGGCATGTATTTTATTCATTATATTGACTTTGCACTATTTAAAGCAAACCTCCAGATTGTATATTGTTTTACAATTCATTGTTGAGTTGTTTTTTACAATTTTCAACCATGAAATGTAATCTATTGAAAATGTTTGCTTCTGATGTTCCTGCATCAAAGTCCAAAGATAATAAATTCATTTTAGGATATAGTTTTTTTACTCTTTTTTCTATGCCTTTGCTAATCACATGGTTGGCAATACAGCCAAAAGGTTGTAAACTAATAGCATTATTGATACCTTGTTGAGCAAAACCTGCTAATTCTGCAGGAATAAGCCAACCTTCTCCAAAATTGGCTGCTGGATTAATAATTTGAGTAGCCAATTTTGCATCATGAAAAATATCTGCAAAAGGACGATAATAAAGATAATTTTGTCCAATTTGATCAAATTTTGAAGCATAATGACGCACCAATTTATAAATGGTATCGCTTATCCATAATGGAGAATCAATTTCTTTGATATTATATTTTTTATTAAAATGCCTATTGACAAAACTATTGACAAAGAAATTGTACATAGAAGGAGCCACAACTTCTATACCTTGCTCACTCAACCATTGTAAAACATGTTTGTGTCCAAACGAATTATATTTGATATAAATCTCCCCTACTACACCAATAACAGGCACATCTTTTTTGATTGTAATAGCCGTAAAATCTTTGACGGCCTCTTGCAAGAGTTTCAACAAACCTTTTCTGTCTTTTTTGCTGACAAGTTCACAAGCCGCATTTAAATATTTTGTTCTCAAAGCATTGGCGGCTCCTTTTTGGTTTTCTCTTGCCAATGAGGGATAATATAATTTTGACAATGCGTCAGAAAACATCAAAGCAAAAAGTGCTATGGCCAAACATTTGCTCCATTTCAACTCAAAACCGGGTTGTTGATTGCTCATATCATTACCAAAAGCAACTGAAATAACAGGCACATTTTCATAGCCCGCAGAAACTAACGCATTTTTTATCAGTGCAATATAATTAGATGCTCTGCATTGACCGCCTGTTTGTGTCATTCCAATAGCCACCTTGTCAAGGTCATATTTACCACTATTCAATGCTTTTAATATGGAACCAATAACAATTGTCGCTGGATAGCAAACTTCATTGTTGGCATATTTAAGCCCTAATTCAGCCGATTCTGTATCTCCTGAAGGTAGATTTATCAAATCATAGCCCATTATTTTGAACAAAGATGGCAAAAATTCCGAATAACCTGCCGCAAAATAAGGTGCCAATATCGTACGATTACGCTCTTCAGTGGTAAATAGTTTGGTTGTCTTAAATGGAGCCTGTTTCTGGTTTTCGCCCTTAAATTTCAAACTTTCAACCACAGAGCGAATACGTAAACGCAGAGAACCAATATTGTTCACATCATCTATTTTTAACAAAGTTAGATTTTTACCCTTTCTACGTAAAATTTCACCAACTTCATCTAAAATAAAAGCATCTGGACCGCAACCAAAAGATGTTAATTCTACAAAATGAATATTATCAGTACTATTGGCGACATAATTTGCCGCTTTGAAAATACGATTGGGATATGCCCATTGTGATATAGAATGTAATTCATTGTAAACAGTATCATTAGAAAAATTAGCGATATTTTCCGTAATGACATCAATGCCCATATCGGCAATACAATCTGATATTTTATGCTGAATGAGCGGGTCTATATGATAAGGACGACAAGCCAACAGAATAACCATTCTGTGATTGGCTTTGGCATTTTGCACAATTTTCAATGCCTCATCGGTTTGAGTTTGCAAATATGCTTTTTGAGCTTTCAAGGCTTTTTGTATGGCGGGCAATATTAGTTTATTTTCTACCCCTAAACTCTTTAGATAGGCAGTGCATGATTTCACTAATAATTTTTCATTATTAAAAGAAACAATCGGAGCATCTAATGGAATATGATATTGTTCATTGGGGTCAATAGAACTTTTCAACACATCAGAATAACCCGCAACGATGGGACAATTATAACTATTGACCGAATTTTTGTCTTCTTTTTGTTCAAAAACGACAAAAGGATAAAGTATTCTATCAACTTGTTTTTCAATTAAATCCATAATATGTCCATGCATCAATTTGGCGGGGAAACAAATATTATCAGACATCAAACTTCTAATTCCTTTGCCATACAATCTATTGCTTGATGGAGCCGATAAAATAGGTTTGATATGACAAGAAGTCAATAAAGTATGCCAAAATGGATAATTTTCATACATCCCCAATGCTCTCGGAATACCAATTGTCATCAATGGTTGAGGCATTTTTTCTATCGATCTATGGAATAATTGATTGTATTTCAATTGATGTTGATTGATTCCCTTGACAAAATTTTCACTTTTATTGGAATAAACTTTTTCACAATTATTTCCAGAATAGAAGGTATTTCCATTAGAGAAATGAAAGATTTTTACCATACAGTGATTTTCACAGCCTTTACAATGTTCAAATTCAGCGGTATATGCTTGAGATTGTAAGAGTTGCTTTAAATCAACGCCCTGATTTTCTTTTTGTTGCCGCAAAGCATAAAGTGCTGCTCCGTATGCTCCCATCAATTCAGGGATATCAGAATAATATACACTTTTGCCTGTCATGTGTTCCAAAGCCCTAACGATAGACAAATTTTTAAATGTTCCCCCTTGCACGACAATATTATTGCCAAGTTCTTCTATCTTTTTTATTTTCAAAACTTTAAACAAGCAATTTTTGATAACAGAATAAGAAAAGCCTGCAGCAATATCATCTGTTGCCGCCCCTTCTCGCATGGCTTGTTTTACCTTTGAATTCATAAAAACAATACAACGTGTACCCAAATCGTAGGGTTGTTTGGCAAAACATGATATTTGGGCAAATTCTGCTACAGGATAATGCAACATATTAGCAAAACTTTCTATAAAAGACCCACAACCAGAAGAGCAAGCCTCGTTGATTTCCAATCTATTAATACTCCCATTTTCAATATAAATGGCTTTCATATCCTGCCCACCAATGTCCAAAATGAAAGACAAATCGGGTTTTACTTGTTTGGCAGCCAAAAAATGGGCTATCGTTTCAACAATACCATTATTGAGATTAAAGGCGGTTTTTAAAAGATTTTCGCCATAACCGGTTACAGCACTGCCAATAATTTTTATATTTTTCTGATGTGTATCTGCTTCTTTTTTTAGGTTTTGCAAGGCTAACAAAAAAGCATTAAAACTATCCCCTTTGTTTCTCAAATAATCTTGATAAACAATTTTCCCTTTTTTGTCCAATAATATTAATTTAGTGGTTGTAGAACCAGAATCTACTCCTAAAAAACATTCTTCAT
>CALAVA010000151.1 GCA_937892025.1 uncultured Bacteroidales bacterium | reverse complement strand
ACTCTCAAAAGTAATAAAAGAATAGTTTTAAGCCAGCAGGCGGAAATTCCGCCTGCTTTAAAAAAAAGATTAAAAAGAAACTCCAACAAAAAAGCAATGGCATTGGTTGAGTTGGGCAATAACATTTGGATTGCCAATGGAATTTTTGCTTTATATTCAACAAGTTGCTTTGCAAGAAATGGTTGTATCGTATTTCTTTTTATCATTAGCCATAGTTATTAAGTGGATTGTTAGCGGGCTATATTGGGAGAAAATAATTTATTATTCAAAAAATGATTATAATTGGAAAGATAAAAATTCAAAAAAATGAAAGTAAGCACATTTATTGTAGGATTATTGTTTTTGGTAGTCGGATTAACAAGTTATTATATTATTTATGCCCCAAAAGTAATTTTTTTATACTCAATGGGAAAAGTTTTCTACTGATGTTATCGGAGATTTTTATAATGCTTGGATGGCTTTCAATACTCTCATTTTGTTTTGATATAGATGGTTCAAATATACTATAGATACTACAGATGATATAACCTTGAAAAATGGCACTGGCTTGTCTCTTTCAATAATGTCTTTATCTTACTGTTGTTCAATACTAAAAAGCATTTGTAAAAGTAAAGATAAGTAGCATATCAAAGCAGGCGTTTTTTTTTCTGCTTGATAGTTTTCTATTTACTTACATTAGAAAATTGATTATCTTTGCAAATTGAAAAACAGACCTTTTGTGATTATTGTTTGAATAGTTCTAATGTAACCTCAACTATCAAAACGATAATGAAAGAAAAAATAAGTAAAAATGAGAGGTTACCTAAAATTCTTTTTTGTATGAAAGTAAAACATTTTTTCTTTTTTGTCAGTATCAATTTGCTACTATTCTCATGTAACCGACAAACCACACCATCACATCAAATCGTATGGACGGGTATCACCCAAAAGGGCATCTATGTGCAGGACGAACTTCCCGGCAACGCACCCAAATACAGCCTTGATAGTCTTGAAACGCTAAAGAAAAGTCCGTTACAGGGAAAAACAATATTCTGGTTGGGTTCCTCCATCACGTTCGGTCTGACCGCCCATGGGGAAGCTACGGCCGACATGCTCGCTAAACACAACGGGGGAACTTGTTATAAAGAGGCAGCGTCAGGCACCACCATTGCCAACATTCCCGCCACGGAAGAAATGGCAACCATCCTCACGCAAATCATCGGAGCAGACCCAAGCAAGGAAGACCTATCCTTCACCGCTCGCATTCACAACCTGCCACTTGATGTACAGCCCGACTTGTTCGTGTTGCAGCTATCCACAAACGACTCCCGTCTACCCGCAGAAAGTATCGGTGCAATAAGCGAGAGTACCGACACGGCGGATTTCGATTTGGCTACCACCCTCGGCGGAATGGAGTACATAATGGCGTATGTTCGCAACCACTGGCATTGCCCTGTGCTAATTTACACTTCGCCTTTTCTCAGCGACGACGAGCAATACAAGGCCATGCTTGACAATACCTATAAAGTAGCCGACAAATGGAGTGCGTATATCCTCGACATGACCACCGACAAGGCATTCAATACCGTCGGTCGCGAGAACTACGACCTCTACATGGCTCCCGACGGCATACACCCCACCCGCGCAGGTTACCAACTCTGGTGGCTCCCACGATTTGAAGAAAAGATTACAGAGATACTGAAATAAATACTGAATGGATAACTATTCAATGTACACCATTCAATACACCAAAGGAGGCGAGAAGGATTGGGTGAAAGTCAGCCGTAGTCCGTATGCCGAGACCGCGATGGCTATCGTGGAGGAGATTCAGCGCGACCCTTATTCCAACGGCGGAGGCGGATTGGAGAAAGTGAACGACGGCGATATCTTTTATATACGGCGCATCAACGCCAAGCATAGGTTAGT
>CALAVA010000150.1 GCA_937892025.1 uncultured Bacteroidales bacterium | reverse complement strand
AAAAGGAGCCGCCATATTGGTAACAAAAGCAATCATGGCAAAAAGAAACATCATTGCGATAATCGCTACCAATTTTCCGTTGTTTTTAACTTGTGTCTGTGTATTCATTGTATTTGTTTTTTATGATTAATATTTATAATTTATGATAATTCTTTATTCTTTCACCAATTTAAAAAATTCTTTTCCACATCTAAGCACGTATATAGCCTTTGGTAATGCTGATACATCTATTTTATTAAGTCCTTGAACAGCCGCTTGTTTAAGCAACAATTGTCCATTGATGCCATATATTTCTATCCAATTGTTGTCTTGTAAATTTTCTACCTGCAAATAGATATACCCTTGTGTTGGATTGGGATACAAAAACAAAGATTTATCTTCTTCGGTGGGTGTTTTCACCGCCAAGTTTGCTCCATCGACAATTTCAGCATCATATTCTATTTCCACCAAATTGATATAATTCAAATTATTGGTTAAAACGATATAAGATTTTCCGTATGCAGGCATAGGCACAGAAAATTCTCCTTGCGAAACTACTCCAAAAGCATACATGGCTTCTGCTATCGTATCTCCATTTCTAAATTTTCCTATTTGATTTTCATCGGCGACAAAAATAGACAAGCCTGCTGGTGTATTTGTTCTATCATAAAATGTAGAACTTTGCCCGTCTAAGACTTGCTTGCCTGTAGTGATGTTGCTTGCGTTGAGAGATATTTTCAAACTCTTGGTAGCGTCATATTTCGTATTATCTGCTGTAATAGTCTGTCTTTCTGGTGGATTTTCGGTTGGAAAGGCATAATGTACACTATACGTTTTACCTTCAGTCGTATTTGCTGATATCATTGTGTATATTTTACCACTTTCTTCAGGGAAAGACCCAAATTTTGGATGATAGATTTTCATATAATATTTTTTACCTGTTCCCAATGGAGCCACAATTTTTCCTTCTGCATCTGTCCACAAATAGCCTGCCGACATATTATAAGTTATTCCAGATTGCGTATTGGTAGAATATAGTTGTACTCTTGCCCCATCTACAGGCACATTATTAATATCTGTAACGCTTAAATTTAAAGTACAAGGTAAAGTTTTTGTTCCCGATGTTGTTTTGGAATATGTAGCCGAAAAATTGAGCAATGTTCCATCGGGGACATATCCCTGCACCAAAGAACTATTCCATGAATAGCCCCCATTTTCTTGCATATTGGTCATGCCCCAATAATATGCTCGTGAAGGCGAACAACCTCCACGGAAAAACTCAAAATGATGCCAAACATCATCACCGCCATCATGAATGGCCGCCCAAACGTGGTCATCACACAAATCTCCGACATGAATACAAGGTATCAATGCCGTTCTACAAGCGGCAACCACCAATAAAGCATCTTCATGACAATTGCCAACATGTTTCCATGCGATATGATTAGGTTGCGAAGGGCGATAATCGCTTGTAGCGGTTACATCCATAGGCACACACTGCGAAGCCCAATTCCCTAAGACATTCAAAGCACTTTGCGATGAAGTAAAGGCTCTATTAAAAAGCCAAATGGTTGCACGCTCATTCCACAAATGGTTCGGCATTTGCATAATAGCCCCAAAACGAGGAATCGTATCCACTTTTACAGTATCGCATGTTCCCGATGAATTGATGGGTTTGTAACCCGATTGGTAAACATTATTATAACTTCTATCTGCTGTATCTGCAGTATTGACAGCGTGTGCAAAATTGTTCCATAAATATTCTCTCCAAGCATATCCCCATGTGCGTTGTGCCGTTATAGAAGTATTATTATCTGTAACATAAAGCCCTTCTTGCTCTATTTTTGGCATCATCACAAAATTGTAATAATAATATTTATCCACAGCACGCCAAATATACGTAGAACCTTGTTTGATACGATATTCTGTTGTTGTGTACCAATCCCCCGCATTGGTATCTCCAGTTTCAACCAATCGGACATATTGTAACGAATCTGCATAGGTATAAATAAGTTCTACATTCTTTTTCAAAGATGCCCAATCTGAAGCAAATCGCGGACTCCCCAAAACCTCATTCGGCAAAAACGCCAAAGTAAAAGCCACCTCGTCCAAATATTTTTTTTCTGTACTATTTAGCAAATTTACCATTTTGGTGCGAATAGTTGCATTGGTGGTCATTTTGAATTTAAACCGCAAATCATAATGCAACCATTGGGGTGTTCTGTTTATTGCCGCATTTATTTCTGCTGACAAAGTGTCTTTTTCTTCCGAAAAAGCATTGTTTTCCACTGCAAAAATAAGCGATTCTCCCGGCAACAACGCTCGTTTGTTGCTATATGTAGATTTGGAAATTTTTCCGTTTAAAAAAAATCTTTTTTCCGCCATGGCCTCTGTTGTTGGTAACAATTCTGTCTGCTCTACCGCTACTATTGAACGATTTAGGCTATTGGGAATAAACATATCATATTGAGGTTTGACAACTACAATAGGTTTTTCTTGAACAGATTGTGCCACAGATATTCGCATTGTGATTACACCAAGTAATAATGCCACTAAAAAAAAATCTTTTTTTTGCATATCAACTATTTGTATTTGATTTTGCAAAAATAAACATAATTTTTCTAAAAATCAAAGGCTATATCATAAAAATATACACAGAAATTCTCAAAAAAAAAAGGCTACAACATGTGTTGTAGCCTTTTAAATACAAATGTTGAATATATTTATTCTACCATTATTTTTTTAACAGCATTGCCAATACGTACAAAATACATACCTGCTGGCAATTCGCTAACATTGATAGTTGTAGATTCATTAACATTGTTAATAGTTTTAACAACTTGTCCCATCATATTGAAAAGTTGAATATTGTTTACATTTTCTATACCATCAATTGTAATTTGGTCTTTGGCAGGATTTGGATAAAGGCGGATTTCATTGTTTTCTGTTATTTCTTCATCCTCAATGCTCAAACCGCTTTTATAGATACGTCCATCGGAGTGCAAAAGCCATATTTCGTTTAATGGTTGAGCGATGGCAAATCGGTTATAATTAGCGGCAACTATGCTTTCTTCTCCCGAAAGAATAAGCCTGCCATCGTAGTAATCTGCAGATGGTTCACCATTGCTATAGTAATTCGATTGCATTGGAAATATAGTTGCTGCCAAAGGTTGTCTTATATCTTCAGTAAGGATAAGTTTTGAAGAAGAATCAAGGAATAGATAATTGCTACCATCCATTCTAAAATCGGCACCGATGAAAACATTGGCTCCTATAGCCCAAAAACCTGCAGCACTTACTGGATTGATGTCAAAATATGATGCAAACCCCAATAATGTATTAGAATTTTCTATTATATTATTTTTTACATTACCACTTTTGAGCGTTGCAGATACTCCCGGATAGAAAAACATTG
>CALAVA010000149.1 GCA_937892025.1 uncultured Bacteroidales bacterium | reverse complement strand
GGTGTAGGTACTAATATCAATTTGCTAATGCTATTGCTGTTATTCATTTTTAATTTTTAATGTTTAATATTTGTTCATTTTTGATGGTCAATGTATCAATCATCACCACTCTATGCTGTGTATCGTCAGTTGTATAAGCATGATATACGATATAAAGTTGTCCATCAATATTGATAATCATATTATGTCCTGTTCCTGTAATATTTCCTCCTTTATCAGTATTTTTTTGTAAGATAGGGTTGTTATAGGCTTTATAAAATGGTCCTAATGGTTTTTTGCTGGTTGCATATCCGACGGCATAATAAGGTCCTTTATAAAAATTTGCACTATACATCATATAATAGGTATCTTCTACTTTGAAAACGAAAGGTCCTTCTGTCCATCTTCTGTTTACTTCTCCGTAGAGAACGCTTCTACTTTCCCATTCGGCTTGTTTATCATTCATTTTTGTAGGTGGTTGCAACAACAATTGAGGTGGTCCGATAACACCAGAGAAATCACTTTTTAATTCTACACCATATATCCAACTTTCTTGTATTTCATCTTTATTTCCTTCTATAATTTGATAGGTATGATTTTCTTTTTTCATTTGTATGGCCAATTCACTATTGACAGGATGTTGATAGCAACACCTTGAGAAATAGAGATAGCATTTACCTGTTTGATCATCAAAATAGACATTGGCATCAATGATAGGGAATTTAGGTGTAAAAATAGGTCTATTGTACAAATCTTCAAATGGTCCCATAGGGGAGTTACTGACGGCGACACCGATATTAAAACTTTCTTTTTCTTGATTGACATTAATGGAATCATTTACATTTGCCGAATAGAACAAATAATATTTTCCGTTGCGTTCATAGACTTCTGGTGCCCAAAAACAATTTTTATTCCATTGCCCGTCTTGCCCGCCCTTATAGACTTGTCCGCAGGAGTCCCAATTTTGGAGGTCTTTAGAAGAGAAACACTCAAATCCGTCTTTTAATGAAGTGCCATACAAATAATATTTACCATCATTAGCATGAAGCAAAAAAGGGTCTCCCAACTTGATAGGCAATGGGTTTTTAATAACAATCAATGGTTGTTCTGATTGTTTAGAAGTACAAGCAGCAAAAAAACATAGCCCGCAACCCATAAAAACTAACATCAATACGATATATCGTTTCATTTTTATTATATGTTATTAAAATTTTACAAAGATAGTTTTTTATATCTAATTAGCATCGCCGTAGTGGACAAAAAAAATTAGCAATACGATTGCAAGAATAAAAACAAGTGGCCTGCCAAAGGCATGCTATTTTTCATGCAAATGCAAATTTTGCATTTTTTTTGTGTTTTTTTTATTCTGCCAACGGATAAATATATATATTTGCAAGTAAATAGTATGATATAAAAAATTATATGCAATATATTAACGATTTAAACCTTTCAGAGATTGCTGCTTTTTTGAGAGCCGCTGGTGAAAAACCATTTAGAGCAAAGCAAATATACGCATGGTTATGGCAAAAAAATGTTGCTTCTTTTCAAGAGATGAGCAATTTGTCCGTTTCTTTAAGAAATTTATTATCCTCACATTATCATCTGCGCCATTTAAGTATATCAAAAGA
>CALAVA010000148.1 GCA_937892025.1 uncultured Bacteroidales bacterium | reverse complement strand
GTATTAACAGCCAATGGCATAGAAACCTTTCTTTTTGATGACATTCGCCCGACACCAGAGTTGTCTTTTGCTGTTAGGCATTTGCAATGCACTTGTGGCATTGTCGTTACGGCCTCACATAATCCCAAAGAATACAACGGATATAAAGTTTATTGGAACGATGGTGCTCAATTGGTACCCCCACATGATAAAAATGTGATTGCCGAAAATCGTCAAATAAAGTCTTTTGATGAGGTGAAAATGGGCGGGGACAAATCTTTGCTACATATTATCGGTAAGGAAATTGACGATATATATATCCAACAACTAAAGACCTTATCTTTGCATCCAGAATGTATATCCCAACAAAAAGATTTGTCTATCGTTTATAGTCCTTTGCATGGGACAGGTAGGGTTTTGGTGCCGATGTGTTTGCGGGCTTTCGGCTTTGAGAATGTAACCTCTGTTCCAGAACAAGCCATAGCCGATGGAAATTTTCCGACCGTTGTTTCTCCCAATCCAGAAAACGCTGAGGCTTTGTCTATGGCCATAAAATTGGCAGAAGACACGCACGCAGATTTGGTATTGGCTACCGACCCCGACAGCGATAGGGTGGGCATTGCTGTTAGAAATCCACAGAATGAATTTATCTTATTAAATGGAAATGAAACCGCTTCTTTGATTATAAATTATTTGTGTCGGGAATGGCAAGCCAAAGGGAAACTACACGGAAAAGAGTTTATTGTAAAAACCATTGTTACCACCGAATTGTTGGCCGATATCGCTCAATCGTATCAGGTGAAATGCTATGATGTTTTGACAGGTTTTAAGTATATAGCCGAACAAATACGCCTTTTGGAGGGTAAGGAGCAGTTTATAGGCGGCGGTGAAGAAAGTTATGGGTATCTTATCGGAGATTATGTTCGGGATAAAGATGCCGTTATTGCTTGTTCTATCATAGCCGAGATAGCCGCATGGGCAAAATGTCAAGGGAAAACGCTGTATGATTTGCTATGTGATATTTATTTGCAATATGGTTATTATAAGGAAAATTTGTTATCTATCACCAAGCAGGGCTTTGATGGTGTTGAGGCAATAAAGGGTATGATGCGACATTTTAGGCAAGACGCTCCAAAGTGTATCAATGGTCAGGAGGTCGTTCTCATCAAAGATTACCAGACTTCTCTTGCGACTGATTTGCGTTCAGGGACAAGCAGCCCGATAAACCTTCCACAGTCAGACGTGTTGCAGTTTTTTATGGCCGATGGTAGCAAAATTACCATTCGCCCGTCTGGTACAGAACCTAAAATTAAGTTTTATTTTGGGGTAAAAAAAAGGGGTTGAAAATTTTCATCAACCCCAAAGTATCAACCAACAATCTGTGTTGCATTACCCAACTATTTCTTTAACTTCTGCAGCTAAACCTTTATTATCAAGTTTAATGCTTGGTCCCATAGTTGTAGTAATATAAACTGATTTAACGAAAGTACCTTTTGCTGAAGAAGGCTTTGCTTTTATAATT
>CALAVA010000147.1 GCA_937892025.1 uncultured Bacteroidales bacterium | reverse complement strand
CCAGCCAGTCTCGTTCAGAGCGACACCAACCTTCAAGGTCTTGGTATCTCCGCCCTCGCCGGCAAACACAGTCGCTGTCATACCAAAGAAACCACAGAACACATTGTCAATCAACATAATATCAAATGGGTTAGTGTATTATATTCAAAAAAAATACCTGTACTATCCCCTTTGTTCAACATTCAAAAAATGCAGAAAAAGGCAATTGCTTTATGCCGTGAATGTCATTTTGACATCGTGCATTGTCGCAGTTATTTAGCTTCAGAAATTGGCTTGCTATTGAAAAAAAAATTTGGTCTGAAATTTATTTTTGATATGCGAGGTTTCTTTGCCGATGAACGCGTTGATGGACATGTATGGAATATATCAAATCCCATATATCATCTTGTTTATAAATATTTTAAACGAAAAGAACAAATCTTTTTCAACTCTGCAGACTATATTGTTTCCTTAACCCAAGCAGGCAAAAATATCATAGAAAAAGATTTCGGTATAAAAACCCCCATCAAAGTTATTCCTTGTTGTGCAGACCTAAAACATTTCTCTATCAACAATATAGACAAACAACAACAACAACAACTTAAAAATCAATATCATATAAACGAATCTGATTTTGTAATATCCTATGTTGGTTCCTTAGGAACATGGTACATGTTAGATGAAATGTTCGATTTTGTCCGTTTGCTTATGCAATACAAAAACGAGGTAAAATTTCTATTGATTACTCCTGATGATGAAGATATGATAAAAGAACAAGCACGATTCCATAGCATTGATATTGATAAAATTATCATAAAACGAGCAGAAAGAGAAGAAGTCCCTTTGTATATTTCATTGTCTTCTGTATCTCTATTTTTTATCAAACCAGTTTTTTCCAAACAAGCCTCATCACCAACAAAAATGGGAGAAATATTAAGTATGGGCATTCCAATAATTGCCAATGCCGGCATTGGAGATGTTGATGCTATTATCAAAGACACTCATTGTGGCATCATTATAGACAAATTTGACGAACAAGCCTATTTGTCCGCCATCCAACATATAGACCAACTACTCCAAGCGGACAAAAACATTTATATAACCGCCGCTCAAAAATATTATTCTTTAGCAGAAGGAGTTGAAAAATACAATGCTATCTACACCGAAATAAAAAACAATTGATAGCACACATCACACAAATGCTATCCATTCATAGACAAGAGAAACTCTTGATTATTGAGGGTTGTTTGCATTCTTTGTTTGATAAATTCCATGGCTTCTATAGAGGTCATGTCTGCCAAATGATTTCTTAAAATCCACATTCTCTGCAAGGTATTTTTATCTTGCAACAAATCATCGCGTCTTGTGCTTGAAGCGATTATATCTACGGCAGGAAATATTCTCTTGTTGGCTAATTTTCTATCCAATTGCAATTCCATATTTCCAGTTCCTTTAAATTCTTCAAATATCACTTCATCCATTTTAGAACCCGTTTCTGTCAATGCGGTGGAAATAATTGTTAAAGAGCCACCATTTTCTATTTTTCGGGCTGCTCCAAAGAATCGTTTCGGTTTTTGCAAAGCATTGGCTTCCACTCCACCTGACAAAACTTTGCCAGAAGCAGGTGCTATGGTATTGTATGCACGAGCCAAACGAGTAATAGAATCCAACAAAATGCAAACATCATGCCCACATTCTACCATACGTTTAGCCTTTTCCAAGACAATATTGGCAATTCTTACATGACGATCTGCTGGTTCATCAAATGTTGAAGCAATAACTTCTGCATTTACACTACGAGCCATATCGGTAACCTCTTCAGGGCGTTCATCTATCAACAAAATGATCAAATATATTTCCGGATGGTTTTCAGCTATTGCATTGGCTATTTCTTTCAACAAAACCGTTTTCCCTGTTTTAGGTTGAGCAACAATCAAACCACGTTGTCCTTTCCCTATTGGAGCAAACAAATCAATAATACGAAGGGATATATTATTTTCATGTTTTCGTATCAAATTTATTTTTTCATCTGGAAACAATGGTGTCAGATAATCAAATGGGATTCTATCTCTTACTTCTTCAGGAGATTTGCCATTTATTTGATTTATCTTCAACAATGGGAAAAACTTCTCCCCTTCTTTTGGCGGACGAACAATACCTTCTATCACATCACCAATTTTCAAGCCGAACAATTTTATCTGAGATGGAGAAACATAAACATCATCAGGAGAATTAAGATAATTATAATCCGCAGAACGCAATAAACCAAAACCATCGGGCAATATTTCCAACACTCCTTCGGCAGTTATGTTGCCTAAAAATGAAGAAGACTGTTGCTCTTTTGTAATTTCATTATTTTTGTTTGCTGATACAGATTCCTTTGTATTATTTTCCTTTGTTGTATTTAAATTTTCATTTTCTATTTCAGCGGGTTGAGCCGTTTCCTTTACTTTTGTCGTTTCATTTTCCGTTGAATGTTTGGTTTCTCGCTCTTTTTGTATTTCTGCCTTGGCTCGCAATTTTATCGTCTCTATATAAGACAAGGTTTCCGCATCATGCAATGGCGGTTCTTTATGATTTTCTGTTTGTTCATTCTGAACACCTGATGATTCCTCTGCTGGTAAGGAAACCACTGTTTCCGAAGTAGCATCAAGAATGTCCAACATATTTGTCTGAAAATCTATAATTTTCGAAATAAGTTCTGCTTTACCCAATGTCGCAAAATCGGAAATTTTTCTATTTTTCGCCAAACTTCTTAATTCTGCAACAGTTTTTTTCTGTAATTTGTTTAAATCTAATATTTGGATTTTATTAGCCATGTTAAAAAAATATTCTGAAAACTATTAGAGGATTACATCACCCCTTTATGAAAGATATTGCAAAGATACAATTATTTTTCTTACCAAAAGCAAGATTTGCCATTATTTTATTAACTATTTAGACAATTTTTTCCTTTTTTTAGATATGTATTTCAAAGACTATTCATTATCTGTTTGTCCTATATATAACGCTATTAAATCTTCTGGAGCACAAACATTTATACATTTTTTACTCCTATCCACATCAAGAATATATTTGTCAACTATCGGCAAAAGAATTTCTCCTTTGGGATTGGCAATGCTAAATATGGCTTGTTGCTGATAATCTAATATTTCTTTGACATATCCAAGTTTTCCCAAACTTTCATCAACAACTTCAAAATCAATAACTTCATGGTAATAAAATTTATTACCTGTTAGTTTTGGCAACATATTAAGTGGCAAAAACAATTCAACTCCAATATATTTAGCTGATTCTTCTTGCGTTATATCTTCAAACTTAATAACAACTTGATTTTCACTCTTTATTTTTATTTCTTCAATAGAAAAAGGAATCGGTTCACCTTCTATATCAAGGTAAACCGATTTCATTTGATAATATTTTTCTGGTTCATCTGTATCCAAATAAACCACTAATTCTCCTTTTATGCCAAATTGTTTAGTTATTTTACCTAAATAGAAAAAATCACTAAACATATTCAACACTTATTCTTCAACTGGAGCAGTTGTTGCTTCTGTGGCCTCATCTGTTACTTTATTTTCTTCAGTAGCAGCGGCAGCCTTTTCTGCTTCTTGTGCAGCAATAGCAGCTTGACGTTTTTCAGCCAAAGCAGCAGCTTTCACTTCATTAACTTTTTGCTCTGCGAGAAGACGTTGTTTCATTTCATCTCTTTGACTATTAACAGATTGCAACTTCATCTCATTGAGTTTATGTGCTTTTTCTTCTTTCCATGCAGCCAATTTAGCCTCTGCTTGTTCAGTTGTCAAAGCCCCTTTTGCAACACCCCCCATAAGGTGTTTTCTCAAATAAATACCCTCACGTCTTAACAACAAACGTGCTGTATCTGAAGGTTGTGCTCCACAATTTACCCAATAGAAAGCACGATCTTCATTCAAAACAATGGTTGATGGGTGTGTGAGCGGATTGTATGTGCCAATTTTTTCTATAAAACGTCCATCTCGAGGTGCACGACCATCCGCAACGACTATGTGATAAAAAGGTTGTCCCTTTTTTCCACGTCTTTGTAATCTAATTCTTACTGGCATATTTTACTTAAATTTATTTGTTTTTAATAGGTTGCAAATATCGCATTTTTTTTTTTACAAAACCTGTTTTTTACAAAAAATATTGTTTTTATTGTATTTATTATACTTATCAATAGTAATAATATGATAATCAAATTCATACAACATATCTCATACTGATAAGCCAACGTAACAACACAATATTTTAAACTATATAGAATGAAAACAATACTAAATTACACCTTGTTTTTGCAGTTTATTTGATTTGTTTTCCCGAAAAAACCATTTTTTTCTGTCCATCTACTCCGAAAATCATATCCATTTGTAAAGAAGTATTTTCAACGATAGCATTTAATGTTTTAATGGTATATTTTTCGTATGGTGTTTGTTTTACGTATGGAACAATATTGGCACCCGTATAAATGGTTTTCCCATTTTTTTGTGTTTTATTGATTCCATTGATCGTCATATCTATGGTAACGGGCATAAAACGAGAAAACTTCACATTATACATAATTATTGTAGTATTATTTTGAATCTCCACCACAACATTTTCTTTAGTATAACTATCTCCATATTTCATTGTACCTTGATATTTTGTCGTTTGAGCCATTAAGCCAATTGTACTACATAGTACAAACATCATTATTATCAACTGTTTCATAAGACTGATATTTTTTAATTTATTTCCTTCTAAATCATAATTTTTTATTGGTATTTCCTTATCAAATTGTTTGTAAAATTGTACTAGATTATAATGTAAAAGAAAATATTCAAAACCAAGTAATACCCATAAACTATTATCTATAGGGTTATTCAAAAATTTATTATCGAAATAATAAAAAAATAGCACAAATCCAAAAGGGCTTTTATAAAATTCTTCAGCAAAAGAAGAACGCACATTTCCATTTCCTTTAGAATATTCATAATGAAATAAAGTTGTAAAAACAAAGACATAAAAATTCCAACTAAATAAAAAAATGATACCATTAATCATCCAAATAATTATCCAAAAATAGCTATCTTCGCTTTCTAATTTCATAATAGAGCAATTCTGGTAATTAATGAAACTAAATAAATAAAAAATCCAAAAAAGAAATAATAGTATTAGAATAAGTGATATTTTATGACAATTTTTAGTATAAATAACAGAAGTAAAAAGACTTGCCAATAATTGTTTAATTTTTTTTTCTTTATAGACTTCATTTTCATTATTTACTATTCTATTACTGATATTATTATTATTATTGTTGAGATTATTATTTATATTATTAGGATTGATATTGTTGTTTGAAGTTTGGTTATTTACAATATTATTATTAACAATATTATTATTTGAATTTCTTTCAAATGGCATTCTTTCATTTAAATTTTCCATTAAAAAGTTTTCTTTATAAATATTTAAATAAT
>CALAVA010000146.1 GCA_937892025.1 uncultured Bacteroidales bacterium | reverse complement strand
CGCCCAATGGACTACTTTGGAGAATGCAGGTTGTGTATTCCTTCCCGCCGCCGGCAACCGCGATGGTACTTCGGTCGGCAACGTTGGTTTCGGCGGCTATTACTGCTCGGCCACGTGCGATGGTAGCTACAGTGCGTACTACTTGTTCTTCAGTAGCGAGAAGGTGATCGCCAGCAGCAGCAAGCGATGCAACGGTCAATCTGTCCGCCTCGTCCGCTCTGCCGAGTAATTCTCCCTTGCAGGACAGGACAGCACAAGCCGGCAATGGCGGCTGCTAAAACTTTTTAAGCCACACAAAAATTAAGTCGGTATCCAAGCGAGGATACCGACCTTTTTGTTATTTTGTTTTTGCCACAAAATATCAATAACATGAACAAAGATACACTTTTTATCGGACAGTAATAATAGTTGTTTTATTCTTCCATGTTTTTTCGCCTTTTTCTCACAATAATGACGAGAAGGACAACTGCAATCAAAACACCTACACCAACTAACATATTGTTGATGAAATGCTTTTTTGTGTTCATTTCATCATTGAGTTGTTCTTTTTTCATCACCATACCTTTTTTATCGGCATTTGCTGATGTCTCACGAATATCTTTGATATTTTGATTGTATTGTGTGGCAGTTTGGTTATCAACTCTTTCTGCGATATATTGTCGTAGTTTTGCATTGTCGCAAACAAAGCCTGAGCATGATGGTTTGTATTTGTTTACCAACTCAGTATGCAGTTTAGCAATATCGTTTAATTGTTGTTCAGAAGCATTCCACATTCCTTTTCTGGCTGTTTCCATCATAACTGCGGTCATTTCTTCCAAGGCAGCAGGATTTGTGGTTTCGAAATAATCTTGTACGTTTAAGTTAAACTTGTCTTTTACATATACATTGTATATTTCGTCCCACATTTCATTATCTATGGCTTGCGGTTTCATTACGTTCCAACCATAGGTATTTTGAATGATTTCTGCAAAACTATTGGCTTCGCTAGCACCGCCTTTCATTTTTTCGGCAATATAATTTGGATTGAAAATGGTTGTTCTGCTTTCTACTCCAATGGCTTCTTTTACTTCTTGCATACGGAAATTGTTTCTGTTGCGGTAATCGCTCAAATAGGCATCTG
Source organism: uncultured Bacteroidales bacterium (assembly GCA_937892025.1). Classification (GTDB taxonomy): domain Bacteria; phylum Bacteroidota; class Bacteroidia; order Bacteroidales; family WCHB1-69; genus UBA1205. The sequence continues at coordinate 5,169 of CALAVA010000146.1, read as the reverse complement.
GGTCTTTGCCTGTAACATTACGAACGGCTAAATTTAATCCTCCCATAAATTCATATACATGGTCTAAACTTAAAGCCCCCCAAGTATTACTTTGACGCGGTTGCACAACGGCATCTGTGTTGGTTAAAGCGGCTTCAAAGGCATATTGTTTGACAATTTCCCAATTTTTTTCATCTCCATAGAATGCCCCCATATTGTTGAGATAGACATCGGCAATTTCTGCCTCATTTTCCCAACGGTCACCTGCTTGCACCATTCCTTGAATACCTGTTCCATAACCTCCATTTACACCACCGAAAACCCTATATGTAGATATTTCACGTGCTTCTTTAGGCGATAGACCTTTGTCTATCAATGTTTTTTCTGCTTCTACAATTCCTTCTGCCACTTGATTGACAAAATCATTGTCTTTGGCATTGGCAGCCATAGAAACGGCACGATTTATCAAAAACAGGCGAGAACTTGCAATATCACGCAATTGTCCGCTTGTTTGAACAACAACATCTATACGAGGACGCCCCAATTCTTTGGAGGGTATTAACCGCAAATCTGTAACTCGTCCAAACATATCACGAATAGGTTCTACACCAAGCATATATAATATTTGTGCGATAGTAGCACCTTCAGTTTCAATAAATTCACCGCTCCACAAAGTATAACTAACCTTGCGTGGAAGACTATCGTTATGTTGTTTCCGATAGTTGTCTATAGTTTGGTCGGCAAGCATTTTCCCCTTTTCCCACGCAGATTCAGATGGTGTGTTTTCGGCATTTATTCCAAAGAGATTTCGTCCTGTAGGCAAAGTATTTGGATTAACGATAGGGTCTCCACCCGGAGAAGGTTCAATATAGCCTCCATTTAAGGCATTTACAATGGATTGTAATTCAAGTTCAGGTGTTTGTTTTAATAATGTTTTATATTTTTCAACATTTTTGATAGCCGTTTCTACTTCCATAATGGCGTTGGCAAGTGCTTTTTCTTCTTTCGTATAGGTTTGACTATTGCCACCCATCATGGCTTTCATAGCTTCAGCCATTTGGCTTTGGGTCATTTTTTCTGCTGTAGAATCATTGTCTTCAGTTGTTTCGTCTGGAGTGTTGCCTTCATTGCTTTGTTTGTTTAAGGCAGCTTCCATTTTTTTGAGGGCTTCTGGTGGTGCTCCCATCATTTTTGCCATTTTTAAGGCCGTTTTGGCAGACATTCCCTTGGGAAGTTTCTTGGGATGACCTTCAGGTTTGCCTGTGGATTGTTTGTTAGAATTTCTATTGACATTCATCATTGATACACCACCACCATCTGCCATAGACATCATCATAGACATCATATCTTTGGGAGCAGAAGCAAGGGCTATTTCACGAGCTTTTTCTAAATCGTTTTGAGAAATGCCTGCTGTTTGGCAAATAATAGCATCAGAAGAGGATAATTTTCCGTTCAACAATTGTGTAACTAATTGCTTTGATGGGTTTAAATAACGAGAAGTGAAAATAGATTTATGTTTTTCTATGTCAGCCGAGGCCTTTCCTTTAATTTTGTCTAAAGCTAAAAGGCTATAGGCAATTGGCTCTGTTGTCATTGCATATACACTGCTTGATATGCGGTTGTCTTCATAAGGAATGCCCATTGTATAGAATTGTCCTGTAATTTTTTCTGTGGCCAATTCTTCGGCAAAGTTCTCTATTCTTGTTATATCGTCTTCAGTATAAGGAATTGTAACAACGCTATCCAAATCCAAAGAGAGGTGTATGCCCATGCGTACGGTCAATCGTTTTACTATCAAAGAGGCTTGCTCTTGTTGATTTTTTGTTCCGTTTTCTAATGTATGGTAATAGGTTTTGATGGCTTCTGTTAATTCACGATATTGACCTCTTACATTGCTTTCCATAAATGGTGGTGTCAAATAAGATAGAATGGCAGCGTATGAGCGTCGTTTGGCTATCATACTTTCCCCAACATTACCGATAGAATAAATATAGAAATGGGGGAGAGCACCGATAAGTCTATCTGGCCAATCGTTATTAGAAAGTGCCACTTGTTTTCTTGGAGTAAACTCCATACTTCCATGTGTGCCGAAATGAATAATGGCATCGGCTTGAAATCCATATTGTGTCCACAAATAGGCAGCAATATAATTATGAGGCGGAGCGGCATCTGTGCCGTGTACTATTTTAAACGCATTGTCGCCTTTGCCTGCCATAGGTTGGGGCATAAGAACAACATTTCCAAATTGCAAACGAGCAATGCCCAAACGTCCATCTTCGCTGACCATATATTCTCCAGGAAAATCACCATTTAAGGCCAAAACTTCTTGATAAGTTTCCGGTTTTAGGCTTTGTTTTATCCAACTTTCATATTGTTCTTTAGCAATCAATTCAGGATTCCCATTTTTCATAAATTCACTAAAAGCCCCCTCTGCATACGTACCTAAAACAGCACCTTGTTGTTGAATTAGTTTGCCCAATTCTTCTACCGAAGAGGGGAGGTTTTCAACTTTGTAACCCTCTTGTTTTAAACGAATAAGAACATTGTACAAAGAAGGCAAAACTTCTAAGCCAGCAGCAGTTAGTGCATTTTGACCTGCACCTTTGTAATAATAGATAACAATTTTTTTCTCTTTATTGGGTTTGGATTGTAGTTTGATATGATTATTTACAGCAGCAACAAAAGTGTTTAATCGTTCAGGTATAGCGTACATCTCTTGTAATCCTTCGCTATTTTTTCTATGGGCAAATACGACATACGGTCTAATGGCTCCATCTATTTCAGGAACAACAACGCTTTGTGAAAGAAAACCACCACTCATACCCATTTTGTCATCTTCCCATGTTTGAGTTAGTTGTGGAACATAAAGAGTTAAGAATAAAGGAATATTTTGCTGTTTCAAATAATCTACAACCATATCGCCCATTCTGCCGTGTGCCATATTGATAATGGCAGATGGTTTGACTGTATCAATATGATTTTCACGTATAAAAGTAACAATATTACGAATAGGATAGACCATATTGCCTGTCTTTTCCAACTCTTTGACAATATCTGTGGGGTCGCCCATTACACCTGTAATGATAATACGTGGTGCCGTTTCATTAAACAAACCATTGTCTTTCAAATAGTTTTCATATTCAAAAACAGAGCAGAAACCAACATCTTCATCTTTGGGGTTTTTGATGTTAGGATGATAAATCATATCATTGGCTGCTTCAACAACGGGAGCAATTTCTTTGACAAAAAAGCGTTTGCCATCAATATAACGTCTGACATAGTTGAGCATACTCCCATAGTTTTTACGCCCGCCACTACCGAGATAGTTTACTAATGTTTCTTCGTCTTCCTCATCAACAGAAATAATCTTATTGTCTGGGTTTGTTGCTGCTGTAGTAAGAATTGCCAAACCATTGTCAGCATATTTTTGTATCAATGCACGTTGTTCAGCGGTGATACGTAAACCCATTGCGTTGATGAAAACCATATCAAATTTACGAAGTTCTTCCAAATTATCGGTGCTAACTTCTTTTATCTTGATAAATGAATTCTGATTGCCTTTGGAAATCTGCCCTAAAGTTGTTACCTGATAATTGACAAAGGCAACTTTTGTTTTACTACATGTTAGATTCCAAAACAAAATAATAATGGCTATCACAAAAACTGCTGATATGGATAGCCCAATAATTTTTTTCTTACTCATATTATGATAATATTTTATTTTTTATTGAAAAATTTTTCAATATTTAAAGACAAACCCACAGAAAATGTTGTTCCTGTTGTGAATGGTGAGTTGCTGTAGTAGTATTTGGGAACATAATTAAATAGGTTATTAATGGTAGTGTTTATCGAAATGGCATTCCACATATATTGGAATGATAAATTCCAAATGGTATATGCAGGATAAGTTACCTTTTCGGTTTGTGTATAATCTGTTAGTGAAGTATATTCGTCATAAGTAACTTTAGAGAGTAATCGTCCATTCAAAGTGATGTTGAAACTATGGTCTTTACATCTTTTTGTATAGGCAATACGGGCGGTTGCTGTGTGTGGTCTTGTTGATGAAGTGAGTGGCTCGCCTTTTTTGATATATTCATAGGTGTAAATATATGATAATCTAATGCATAACCCAAAATCCCAAGCGGCACTCGCTGATAAATCCACACCTGCAATTTGCAAAAGTGCCATATTTACATATTTCATGCCGTTTAAGGTGGCATTCCATGCTGTCGTAATGCGGTTGTCCACCAAATTATAGAAACCCATAGCGGTAACATTGTAATATTTATGGGTATATTCACCAGCGAGGGAAAAATTATGGCTCTTTTCAGGTTTAAGATTTTCGTTGCCGTAAATCATAAAAATGCTCGCCATATCAAAATTCATGTACATCTCTTTTAATGATGGTGCTCTAAAGCCTGCAGAGTAGGAGGCTCTAATAGACCAATCGTTTATTTTGTACATCATGCCCAATTTTGGGGATACATATTGGAGTTTGGCTGCTGAAAAAAAGTCATATCGTAAACCTGCGATAAGATTCCAATGTTTGGATGGGTTCCAATCAAATTGAGCAAACGCATCTGCACTATGTTGAATGTAGGCTCTATTGTCCACAAATTGATAAGTCATCAAATAATCTCTCATATAGTCGCCTCCAATTGTCAAAATATGTTTTTGACGAAAAGTATGATTATACATTGTACGCAAAATATGTTGTACGTTGCTATAATCTCTGACATCCAATTCTTGTTGGAGGGCATAGTCACTTTTGTCATATTGGTCAAAAGTATAAGAAAGCATAATATTATCTTTCTCTGATATATTATATTCTCCTTTTAAACCGCCGCTAAAATCACGATAACGCTCATGTGAAACTTCAGCAGACTCTCGTTCCCGAAAAAAATAACCCGCCTTTGCAGTAATTTTGAAAATATCGTTATATGAATAAGAAAGTCTTTCTTTGGCATTCCAAGAATGAGAGCCGTATATAAAATTCAGACCATCTCCTTGCAACTCAATAGGAGCAGAAGAAGTGTATTGTATATTTGTCGAGTTGCTGATACCTTTAATATTGAAACCGACAGAGCCTCCATAACGATATTCATTGTGGGAGGCTATATGTGCATTAAGATTGGCATTCCATTTGTCTTTGGATTCTTTGGATATAATATTAATTACGCCTCCTACGGC
>CALAVA010000145.1 GCA_937892025.1 uncultured Bacteroidales bacterium | reverse complement strand
GAGATCTACACTCTTTCCCTACACGACGCTCTTCCGATCTGCGTTAATCCTTTTCTACACATTAATTTTTTTATTTATTAACCACCAATTTTTTTGTATATACTTTATTATTCATATTAATTGTTACAAAATATATCCCTTCTGACAAATTGCTACAATCAATATTTTCTTGATAGTATCCTTCAGTCAAATTGTTTTTATATTCAGATTTGATTATTCTACCTGTAATATCAGTTACATTGATAGTCAAGTTAGTCTTTTCTTTCAATTCAAAAGCAAGTGTAGCGGTATTATTTGTCGGGTTAGGATAAACTTTTATATTTTGAGCCATTTGTTGTGAAGAATGATCAATTTTTCTATCAGCAATAGCGTCAAAATAAGTACTATCAATAAACACGCCTAATCCGTGTGTAGCGGCATAGATACTACCATAATTGCTTACACCCGGAAAATCAATATATGTTGCCGTTCCGTCTGCAGAATAGGAAACAGATTGAGTTTTGGGCCAATTTTTGGTTTGTTGGAACAATTTAAAAACAGGCACTTTTATAGTAATACCATTGTTATACAATGTCCAAGTAGGAGTGTCTGAGGTGAAATTTTCTGAGATATATACACCTGCTTCTGTACCTATGTAGGCCAAATTTGCATGATTCATTTCTACAATTGCTGTATAGACAGCCAAATTTTCAGGGATACCCGTTCCTTCTTTAGGTTTTACGGTGGCATTACCATTAGTTGCAGTCAAAGCATCTGTAATAACTACAACACGGTCAAAAGCTAAACCATTTCCGTTTGTTGTATAAATAAGGTTATTATTGTCTTGTGGGTCTAATGTTATAGACAAAATATCTACTCCTGACACATTTTCTATCAAGACATTGTCTTCCAATTGCCTATATGGATTATCGTCAGCAAATCCTTTATTGGGGTCACCGTATGGATAAACCTCCATTTCCTCTCTTGTTCGGTGTGTGTCAAATCCGGATACACGATAGATTGAATATTCATAACCGATACCTGACCGAAATTTTCTTGCCAAAACAAAGAGATGGTCTCCGTCTTCAGATACTTTTAAATCCATCACTTGCTCTGTGGAATCTTTTGTTCTAAACACACACATCCAATAAGGTAAATTGAAATAATCCAAACCTGTTGTTGTCAAATATACAGGTGCTCCGCATGGTAAACCGCTAGGATATCTATGTCCCCCACCACCTAAAAACAATCTGGAAGTAACAATATCTTGTACTTTTAGCGTGTCTGCATTTCTATGCAAAGAGTCTGTTCCATTATATGTATAATAGATAGGATAATTGTTTCTTGCACTTTTTACACAAATAACATCACCTGTAACATAGTCGTTATCTACAATATATTCAACAGAATCTATACTATTAATATCATTGTAAGACTCCCATATAGCCAAAGGATTTACTCTTGCTGAGGAATAATTAAGCGACATATTGTTTTGAGTGGGGTGCCAACGAGTATAAGAAGTGTTTTTTTCCTTAATGATTGTGTTTTCAGTATTGTTTCCATACCATTCTGCAGGAGTTTGAGCGTCACTGTTTTCACTTGCTCTACGATAACAATAGCCATAATAGCCTGTATAGAACATGGTTTCAGGCTTAATAAAAGAGAATATTGCATTTCCGCCATCACCAGCACCATTTGATATTATTGTTGCTCTTTTAGAGGTGTTGTTTGGATTAGAAATATAGGCCAAACCACCATCTCTAATTCCACTCAAAAAACGACCATCATTGGCTACAGCCAATGTGTATGATTGCATGGAAGAGAAATTGTTATTGCTTGCAACGAATTTAGTTCCGCCATTGGTGGATTTCATAATACCAGAACTTGTACAAATATATATGTTTTGACCTTTGGCAGTTATATTATATATGTTTGTCACAGAATTAATTGCTGTCCAGTTGAAATCATGTTCGGTATCATATTCTGCCCCCCGATAAAACACACTACCTCCTAAAAACACTTTGGACGAATCTTCTTGATCTACAATAATTTTGTTGCAAGCTAAGCCTACTTCCCCTCCAATCAAATCTGTCATTCCGCTTGTAGGAGCAATAGTTCTCCATGTAGCACCCGTATTTCTTGATTGATAAGCACCGATATATTTACCTTTAGCATTTGCCACCAAAGCATACATTATATTTGAAGCAGTAGAAGAAACAGCCAAACTAATACGTCCTGCATTACTTGGCAATTTGTCTGTTCCACAGAGTGAACTAAAAGAAGTTCCGCCATTAACAGAGACATAAGCATTTGCGTTAGCACCCATATTTGTATAAACTATTATATCTCCAACAATATGGACTTCTACACATTTGAAAGTAACACCCGCATGAGCCAATTGGAAAGAGTTGCCACCGTCAGCAGACACCATCAAACCGCCATTGGTTGCTACATATAATTTATTGGTGTTAAAATCAAAGGCCATATCGTTAATTTCTTCCCAATCTTCTGTGGCTTGCAATAAACTAAAGGACGCTCCACCATCTATAGACTTGTAAATACCATCGCCTTTAATTCCATAAGTATTATAAGCATCAGAAACACCGGGACCGGAGGAAAGGTTAGCAAAACCATCGCCTGTGCCGACATAAAGGGCACCCGTATTGTCTTGAACAATGGCAGAAACGGCAGCAGAACCATCATAAGAGGTGTTTCTTATCCAAGACGCCCCACCATTGGTAGATTTCCACAAACCACTACCGGATGCACCTACGTACAACACTTGCGAATTGTCTTTATCAATACACAATGTTAATGTCCGACCAGAAATATTACTTGGTCCAATAGATGTCCAGCCATTACCAACTTTTCTCTCTTTTTGAGTTTTGTTGCTGTTTTGAGCATAACCTCCAATAAGCATACAGCAAACACTCATTCCTAACAAAATATACTTTATTGTTCTCATTATGAATTATTAATATTTTATTTTCAAATCAATTTATTTTTCAACTTTTCTTTTTTTCAAAGATATAAATTAGGTTGCAAAGATACATTATTATTTCTTACATTTTATCATTTTTTTATTTTTTTATTCTATCAATGATTTTTTTAATTTGCTATCACATTGTAAATCATTATATAATATATTTCTCTTGTCAAGAATTTTGGATAATATTATTTTTAATGGCAAAAAAATACAAGAATAAATGTTACCTTTGTAAGATTAATCAAATTTATTATAAATAACAGCAATGAAATTCACTGTAAAAGAAATAGCAGAAGTTATAGGTGGCACGGTTGAAGGCAACCCTGAAGCAGTTGTGAGTAAATTTTCAAAAATAGAGCAAGGCGAACCTGAAGGATTGTCTTTTTTGGCTAATGTAAAATATACTCATTATATTTATGAAACAAAATCAACGGCGGTGTTGGTGAAGAAAGATTTTGTTCCCACGCACCCTGTGCCTTGTACGCTTATTCGGATTGAAGACCCTTATTTGGCATTTGCAAAACTGATGACTTTTTATCAGCAAAAACAAAACAAAGTGGGCATATCTAAACATGCTGCTATTGCTGAAGACGTAAAAATGGGAGAAAACATCTATATAGGTGATTTTGTGTCAATAGCCTCTGGAGTTGTATTGGGAAATAATGTGCAAATCTACCCTAATTGTTATATAGGTGAAAATGTTACTATTGGCGATAACACCACTCTTTTTCCGGGTGTAAAAATACATCATGGCTGTGTTATTGGCAATAATTGCAATTTTTATGCTGGTGCCATTATTGGCTCTGATGGTTTTGGGTTTGCTCCTCAAAGCGACCACCAATATATGAAAATACCACAATTGGGTAACGTTGTTATTGAAGATAATGTAGATGTAGGAGCAAATACTTGCATAGATCGTTCTACTATGGGTTCTACAATTATACACAAAGGTGTAAAATTATGTAATTTTATACAAATTGCCCACAATTGTTAAATTGGAGAAAATACGGTTATGGCGGCCCAATGCGGCATTGCTGGCTCAACAAAAATTGGCAAAAACTGCATCTTCGGAGGGCAAGTTGGCGTAAATTGGCATTTGACTATTGGCGATAATGTGCAAGTCGGGGCACAAAGTGCTATTAGCCACAATGTAAAAGATAATGCCGTATTATTAGGAACACCCGCTTTTAATGCCAATGATTGCGTCAAATCTCTTACTATGTTCAAGTTCTTCCCTTCGTATGCCAATCGGATTGCAGAATTGGAAAAGCAAGTGAAAGACTTGACGGAAAAATTAGAACAAAAACAAAAACAAAAAAAGAAATAAATCATTATGAATCTGAAGGAACTTTTTTATAATCATATTGCACAAACTTCAGCCGAACCTTTAGCCATAGACATAGAGCGTGCCGAAGGTGTAATGCTTTATGGCAGTAATAACAAAAGTTATATAGACCTAATCTCAGGTGTTTCTGTTAGCAATGTCGGTCATTGTCATCCAGCGGTAGTGAAAGCCATTGCAGAACAAGCAACAAAATATATGCATTTGATGGTGTATGGAGAAGTTATCCAATCGCCACAAGTTTTGTATGCAAAAGCCATTACCGACATTTTGCCTTCACATCTCAATAGTGTTTATTTTGTCAATTCTGGTTCAGAAGCCATAGAAGGTGCTATCAAATTAGCGAAACGCTATACGGGCAGAACAGAAATATTGTCTTGTCAAAATGCTTATCATGGTTGCACTAATGGAGCCATGAGTGTGATGGGTTGTGATGATTTTACGGCTAATTTTAGACCCTTATTGCCCGATTGTCATCGTATTAGACACGGAAATATTGATGATTTAGCATTGATTACAGAAAAAACGGCTGCTGTTTTGTTGGAAGTTGTACAAGGTGAAGCCGGAATACGCACTGCCGACAAAACATATTGGCAAAAATTACGAAACAAATGCAACGAAACTAATACTTTGTTAATGTTTGATGAAGTGCAAACCGGATTTGGTAGAACGGGAACAATGTTTGCCTTTGAACAAATTGGAATAGAACCAGATGTGTTGGTATTAGCCAAAAGTTTAGGCGGAGGAATGCCATTGGGAGCCTTTGTCGCTGACAAAACAATCATGAATTGCTTTACCCATAATCCTGTGTTAGGGCATATCACCACTTTTGGAGGGCACCCTGTGTGTTGTGCCGCAGGTTTGGCTGCTTTGAATGTACTTAAAAGTGAAAAATATTACGAACAAGTACCATCCTCTTCCTCTACCTCCTCTTCCTCTTCCTCTTCCTCTTCCTCTTTCTCCTCTTCCTCTTCCTCTTCCTCTGCTTCCTCTTCCCCTTACTCTCATTGTTTCATTTCTTTCTCTTTCTATATTTATTTCAGAAGTATTATAATTATTAATATATCCTTTCCATTTTGCTTCTTTATATGCTTTTTGAATAAGCTCAATATCACTTTCATTTCTTCCAAACTCACTTCCAATATATTCAAATAATTGATTATAGCTTTTAACTTCATCAAGTTTTTTTTTCATTTCTTTTATAAAATTATCAACTTCTAAATATATACCATAATTTTTTTCTAATTTTTCCATAAATCCTTTTTCTTCAATTTTTTTCTGGGCAAAAAATGTTATTAATAATAATTTATTTCCTCTTTGTGAACTATAGGCAAGCTTTAAAAATTGTTCTAATATTTCTTTATTATCTTTATAATTATCTATAAAATAATCCAATTTTAGATAGTATTCTCTTTCATCTTTATTTCTTTCTATATATAATTTCTTTTTTTTTCAAATATTTGAGTTAAAAATTGTTTTCCATTATCAGATAATGTAAAAAAATTTTTAAATAATTTATTATTTTCAAATAAACAATATAAATTACTTCTGATAGAATCATTAGATTGATTAAATGCCTTTTCGAAATTTTCATTCATTTTAATAATAAAATCATCTTTTAAGTATCTTTTATCATATATTCCAGGAAGAAAAATATCAATAATTTTATCATATAAATTTTCTTCTTTTATTCTTTCTATGAAGTCTTCATTATTTTCTATATTTATTAAGCATTTACCTGATCTAAAAGCTTCTTTTTCTGCTTCTTTTCTAAGTAAATCCATATCTTTATCAAAGTTCACTTTATATTTTTCTGCCTTAATTTGCTCTATAGTTTGTCTTATGAGTTTATTATCAAAAAACATCCAATATATTTGCCTTATTAAAAATTCTTGTAAAAGACAGTACCACATTTTTTTCATTTTTTCATTATGAGTATTCCTATTACAAAAAAATAATGCAACTAAAAAATTTCCTATATCAGGAATTATTGATTTCTTAATATTATATTTATTATTATGAATTAAATTCAATTTATGATTTAAATATTTCACGAACTCTGTTTCATATTCCTCAGATAATTTTTTAAATAAAAGAACATAATGAAAATAGCATCTAATAAAAGAGGATGATATGGCAGATTGTCCACTAAACATTCCTATAATCATTTTATTTAATATAATAGGTAAAATTTCGAAAATCTGATCAGGCTTAAAGTCATATTCTTTAATTCCTCTAGGACCATATTTAATTATACTAAATGAATTTAATATTGCAGTTTTATTTTTTAAATAATGATTTTTATCTATATAAATTGGAACCCAATAATTATAATATTCATTATTTGCAGATTTAAATTGGGTATTAAAATAATAATCTAATTTTTCAGCATTTTTCCCTATTTGAGCCATAAATCCATCATATGTTAGTAATTCAGAATAGGATATAATTCAATTTTATCTTTTCCAAGTCCTTTTTTTTTGAATAATTGGATATCCTAGTAAAATATCAGGATCATCTATATAGTTTAATTTTAGCATAAAACAAGTTAAATTTTCCTTAATTATTTGTAAATTTTCTTCATCATTTTTATTATCTTTATTTTCTTTATTTTCTTTATTTTCATTATTTTTGTTATTTTTGTCATCTTTTTTAAAATACATTTCAGGATAAGGGTTTTTCCATGTATGAATTATTTCAGTATCTCCATTTTTAAATTTTCTTTGATAATTATTCATTGAATTAAATAATTCCCTTATTTTTGAATTGTTTGGTAAGCTAAAAGCTGGTAAGTCTGGGTCTCCAATAAAATTTTGGACTTGAAGTAATAAAGAACTAATTGAATAACTAGGATTCCATCCAGAGTGTTCCGCAGTTGTAGACATAAAGTCATTATCTAGTAAATCAAAACAAAATTTTTTAAAATAATGGCCATTTTCATCTTTTGAATTATCTGGAAAAATATGATGATGATATTGCCTATCTATTCCTTGATTTGGATAAATTAATATTTTTGGAGGTTTTGTTGGGTAATTATCAGAAAAAATTAATAATAATTGGATGCAGTAGCCTTTATAAATTCCCTCCATTAAGCATAGATTAACTATATATTTCATTGGATCATAATCTAAAGAGATTATTCCTATTCCTTCTATTGGAGATTTTAATATTTCTTTCATATCTTTATTTATTCTCTTTATGGCTAATGCTCTACCTGATTTCATATTTATTATTAATTATTCTAGCATTTCCTTTATATACTATTAAAGAATTTCCAGAAAAATTCATTTTAAAGTAAAATTATATTTTAAATTTTAATTCAATTTTTTTTATAATTTATTATCTATTAAATAATGGGGATTGGGGATTGGGGATTGGGGATTGGGGATTGGGGATTGG
>CALAVA010000144.1 GCA_937892025.1 uncultured Bacteroidales bacterium | reverse complement strand
AGGTGGTTGTTTTCAGGAAGGACGATGTCAAGCACATTGCACGTATCATCACATACGTGGACATCAAGAAGGGAAAGCCTGCCAAATTGGTCTCGCTGCTCACCAATGACTTTGACATGCCTATGGAAACCATCGTGGCCATATACCGGAGGCGGTGGCAGATAGAGTCGCTCTTCAAGCAGATAAAGCAGAACTTTCCACTCAGATACTTCTATGGAGAGTCTGCCAACGCCATCAAAATCCAAATATGGGTCACTCTTATCGCCAACCTGCTGCTTTCACTGCTCCAAAGTACACTGGAAAGACGTTGGAGCTTCTCGGGGCTGGCAACAATGGTGCGGATTGTCATGATGGAGTACCTCAATATGGATACATTCTTCAATATGCCTGACGCAGACATGAAATTGATGCTTGAAGAGGCGGCTGAATCACCTCCAAACGCTACCGAAAATCAGTAAGGGGGCTTGTTACTAACAAAAAGGCATCCCAGCTCCTGTATTACAATGAGTTGGGATGGGGCAACCTATGTTTAGCGGACAGTAATAATTGAGAATAAATTGAAGTGTTTTTTTTCTTTTTCAAAGAGAAAATCATAGAATAGTGTTTCTAAATGTTAAAATTGTAATAACTAAAAATGACTTTGAAAAAAAGTTGTATCTTTGCGGATAATTGAACAGAAAAATATTTGCCTATGAAATAATACATTGAAATAAAATGTACATTATAAAATAAGGAAAAAGCGAAGTCGCTTATCTGGATTCACTGAAACTTCGACACTTTCATGAAAATCTCCCAGAGTAAAGTAGCGTCGCTCTCGCCGTTTGGCGTGGGCTTTACTTGTTGTAATTGGGAGATTTAGGTAGTCGAAGACCTCAGGAATCCAATGAAAGCGAAAAGTGCCACGCTTTTTTTATGTGCATTGCTCTCGCTAAAAAATGGCTACGATTAATAAACAATGGACTTTTCTGATTTTTATAAAACAAAGACCTTATATTCAATTTGTTTGATTGAAAAGATTCCAATAATAGTAAACTATTTAATTTTAAAAACAATGATAGAAAATAAAAATAAAATTTGTAATCGTTGTGTGATGGACACATCGGATTGTGAGATTCAGTTTGACGAAAAAGGAAACTGCAATCATTGTAATAACTATTTCAACCGCATTGCCGGCATGGCGTATCAGGGCGAAAAATCGGACAGAGAATTCGATGCCTTGATAAAAACAATGAAAGAAAAAGGTAAAAACAGCAAATATGACTGTGTGATAGGTGTAAGTGGCGGAGTTGACAGCACTTATGTCGCCTATTTGGCTAAAGAGCGTGGATTGAGAGTTCTGCTTGTCCACCTCGACAACGGTTGGAATACACCTGTCGGCGAAGAAAACGTACGCAATATTGTAAATCTGTTAGGGTTTGATTTTGAAGTCTTTAAGTTGGACTGGGATGAGTTCAGACAAATGCAGATTGCATTTTTGCGGGCTTCGGTACCCGATATTGAGGCTCCGACCGATATGGCAATTCCTGCCGCACTACATTATTTTGCCAAGAAGTACAACGTGAAATATATTGTTTCTGGCGGAAACTTTGCAACCGAGGGCATTCTGCCAAACTCATGGTTCTACAACGCCAAGGACACACGTTATATGAAGTCGATTCTGAAGCGGTTCTGTCCCATCAAAATCAGGAAATTTCCTTTTTTCGGTTGGAAAGAGGAGGCATGGTGCAAGATGGTACGGGGTATCAAGATGGTTTATTTCCTGAACTTTGTGCCGTATTCAAAAGACGAGGCAATCAAGGTTTTGGAAGATAAATTGAATTGGAAGTACTATGGCGGCAAGCATTACGAATCGCTCTACACTGGTTTTGAGCAGGCATACATTCTTCCTAAAAAATTCAATATCGATTACCGCAAGGCAACATTCTCGACTCAGATTTGTGCCGGCACAATGACCCGCGAGTCGGCTTTGGCTGAATTGTCGCATCCAGCTTACAATCCCGATACTATCAGTCAGGAAATTAAGACCATTTGTGATAAGTTGGGGATTACGGTGGAGGATTTTGAGGCAATCATGCACGATCCACCAAAATATTACTGGGATTATCCCAACGACGAGAAGAAACTTGCGTTCATCTATAGTGTATATAGAAAGTTAACGGGGAAAAAAGATTATCGCAAATAATAACAATCTTAAAAAAACGCAACTTCAATGTTGCGTTTTTTTTATTACAGAAAGGTATAAGTTATAGATTTATTTTTACATCTATAGTTTTTAAGTTTGTATTTGCTATCATTTGCTGTGGCAAAATTCCTATTTTGTCTTGTGGTATAGGCTTATTTATCAGATTAAATAATTCTATCCAATAGGTAGGATAATCTCCATTATTGATTTTAAAATCCATAGGTGAAACCTCAAAAATATATTCTGAATCAGGTGATAAATAAGCGTTTCTAACCAATTCACTACAATATTGAGCCATATTGTCCAAAGAAAAATCAACATCATAATCACAGCCAATATATTTTTTTGCCTGTTCTATATACAAAGCGATATGTGAAGTATCTTTCAATCGCATAATTTCAAATGTTGGATATTTTCCATTTTGTAAGGTAAAATCGCATAAAAACGTGTCTAATGGGTATCTATCTACACCATGTTTTATGGTTGCATCTATCACCCAAATATCATCTTTTTCTACATCTAAAATAGCCACATGTATATAATTCATATTCTTATTGTTACTATTATCAGCAACTTTTGTAGATACCGTTGTAGAATCATCATAAATACTATAATCCATGGGCAATTTTACAAACAAAATATCACCTTTTTGTATCCTTTCTTCAGGTTCTATTTGTTGAACACAATGATTATTGCAAGACAATAAAAATAAAAATAAACCTATTACCAAAACGCTATAAACATTTTTTTTCATCATTGAATCTATTTTTCATGCTATGCAAAAGTATAAATTTATTGTTTACATTTTGTTTATATTCGTATTTATTTATTTTTTCCCACATTATTATAATGCTATTTTAGACAACAAAAAAAAGAGCCGATAGTATCGACTCTTTTTTTGTTATTGGGGACAAGGCTATTAGTACATGCCGCCCATTCCTCCTGGCATACCGCCACCCATAGCAGGAGCAGCAGGAGTTTCTTCTTTAATATCTGCTAAAACGCATTCTGTTGTCAGCAACATACCTGCAATAGAAGCAGCATTTTCTAAGGCTACTCTCGTTACTTTAGCAGGGTCAACGACACCGGCGTTCATCAAATCTTCGTATGTTTCTGTACGAGCGTTAAATCCGAAGAATCCATCTCCTTCTTTCACTTTATTAACGACAACAGAGCCTTCCAAACCTGCATTTTGAACAATTTGTCTCAAAGGTTCTTCCAAAGCACGGCGAACGATTTCAATACCAAATTTTTCATCATCATTATCGGCCTTAAGATTGTCCAAAGAAGCGATAGAGCGGATATAAGCGACGCCACCACCGGGTATGATACCTTCTTCTACAGCAGCACGTGTTGCGTGCAAAGCATCATCAAAACGATCTTTCTTTTCTTTCATCTCAACTTCAGAAGCAGCACCTACGTAAATAACGGCAACACCACCTGCTAATTTAGCCAAACGTTCTTGCAATTTTTCACGGTCATAATCAGAAGTACTTTTTTCTATATGAGATTTGATTTGAGCAATACGAGCAGCAATAGCATCTTTATCGCCTTTACCGCTTACGATAGTTGTATTTTCTTTATCAACGGTTATTTTTTCTGCTTGACCCATCATTTCAAGAGAAGCGTCTTCCAATTTGAATCCTTTTTCTTCAGAAATAACTGTACCTCCCGTCAAAATGGCAATGTCTTCCAACATTTCTTTTCTTCTGTCGCCAAATCCTGGAGCCTTAACGGCAACAATTTTCAAACTACCTCTTAATCTATTTACAACCAAAGTAGCCAATGCTTCACTTTCTATATCTTCAGCGATAACCAATAATGGTTTTCCTGTTTGAACAACTTTTTCCAAAATTGGCAAGAATTCTTTCATATTAGAAATTTTCTTGTCGTAGATAAGAATGTAAGGAGCGTCATAAATGGTTTCCATTTTTTCGGTATCAGTAACGAAATAAGGAGAAATGTACCCGCGGTCAAATTGCATACCTTCAACAACTTTTACTTCTGTTTCAGTACCTTTAGCCTCTTCAATGGTAATAACGCCTTCTTTTTTTACTTTCTGCATGGCCTCTGCAATAATTTCGCCGACGGCTTGGTCATTGTTAGCAGAAATGGTTGCTACTTGTTTAATTTTTTCGTTGTTTTCACCAACAGCTTGTGCTCTTTTTTTCAAATCAGCGACAACGGTTGCAACGGCTTTGTCTATACCACGTTTTAAATCCATAGGATTAGCACCTGCGGTAACATATTTCAAACCATGATTAAAAATGATTTGAGCCAACACGGTAGCGGTAGTTGTACCATCGCCTGCTTGGTCATTGGTTTTAGAAGCAACTTCTTTTACCATTTGAGCACCCATATTTTCGATGTTTTCAGCCAATTCTATTTCTTTGGCAACAGTAACACCATCTTTTGTGATTTGAGGGGCTCCAAATTTTTTGTCTATAATCACGTTTCTACCTTTAGGTCCTAAGGTAACTTTAACGGCGTTTGCCAAAGCATCAACACCTTTTTTCAAGCCTTCTCTGGCTTCCCAACTATACAAAATATCTTTTGCCATAATCTATTTTTCTTTTTTTGTTTTACAATTTATTAATAATAAACTACAATATTGCCAAGATGTCAGATTCTTTCATAATGAGATAATCTTCTCCATTGTAGTTGATTTCAGTACCGGCATATTTTCCGTATAAAACGTTATCGCCAACTTTCACTGTCATTGGTTCGTCTTTTTTGCCAGCTCCTACAGCGACAATAGTACCACGTTGTGGTTTTTCTTTTGCTGTATCTGGAATGATAATCCCGCCTGCTGTTTTTTCTTCTGCTGGCGCTGCTTTTACAATAACTCTGTCTGCTAATGGTTTAATGTCTAAATTCATATCTTTATTATTTTAGATTGTTTTTTATTTTTTCATAAAGAAGATTATCCATTTTTATGCCAATTTTTTCAAAATGACATTTTGACGATATTAAAATTCGTATTAACGATTATAGATATTGAAAATAAATTATTTATTTTTTTAAGGATTCCAATAAACACGCTGACATTTTGTCACATTCTGACAAATATTCATAAAAAAAAACAAGTGTTTATTGGTAATAATTATTTTTGTAGAAGACTTAATAAAATTGAATATTTTTTTCTAATTTTGCAGGCAAATAAAAACAAAATTATCATAACAAATGTCAGTAATAAAAATAGCCTCTGGGCGTTGTTCCCGAGATTTGGCGGCGAAAATAGCCAAAGCATTTAATCAGAGATTGGTAGATGTAGAAATTATGCAATTTAGTGATGGAGAATTTCAGCCATCGTTTTCTGAAACATTACGTGGTTGTGAAGTTTTTATTGTTCAATCGACCATTCCACCTGCAGATAATTTAATGGAATTGCTTTATATGATAGATGCAGCCAAAAGAGCCTCTGCTCATAAAATCATTGCCGTTATGCCATATTTTGGGTGTGCTAGACAGGACCGCAAAGACAAACCGCGTGTGCCAATAGGTGCAAAATTGGTTGCTAATTTATTAACAGCAGCCGGTGTGGACAGAATTATTACTATGGATTTGCATGCAGACCAAATTCAAGGTTTTTTTGATGTACCTGTAGACCATCTTTATGCTTCAAGACTATTTTTGCCTTATTTGAAACAACGGCATTTTGAAAACCTTTGTATGGCCTCTCCTGATACGGGTGGCACTCGTAGAGCGGCCATGTATGCCAAATATTTGGATGCAGATTTGGCTATCGGATACAAACAAAGACCTCGTCCAAATGTTATCGGTTCTTTGCAAATTATCGGTGATGTTAAGGATAAAGATGTCGTTTTGGTTGATGATATTATTGATACAGCAGGAACTATTTGTAAAGCCGCTGATACCATTAAAGGATTAGGGGCAAAATCGGTAAGGGCTATGTGTGTGCATTCTGTTTTTTCTGGACAGGCCTACGAAAAAATTGAGGCTTCTTGTTTGGAAGAAGTCATTACCACTGATACCATTCCACAAAAACGTCCTTGCGACAAAATTACGGTTTTGTCTGTAGATAAATTATTCGCCACGGTCATAGAAAGTGTTGTTTCAAATCGTTCTATCAACACTCTATGACCGTGGCGAATAATTTATCTAC
>CALAVA010000143.1 GCA_937892025.1 uncultured Bacteroidales bacterium | reverse complement strand
TTATATTTAAGTTATTATGAAAAGAATTTTGATATTTGCAACATTAGGATTGTTTGTTTGTGTTTCGTTTGCTCAAAATACAATCACTTTGGAAGATATTTGGAAAAACTATGCTTTTTCCCCTTCTGGGGTACCGGGCTTCAACACTTTTCCCGATAGCGATTTTTATACACTGAAAACAAAAACGAGTATAGACAAACATAAGTTTGTCAATGGAGAAAAAGTATATACTTTGTTGAGCGATGATGATTTAATAGCGGCTCAATCTTTTTTGCGGATTCAAAAGATAAACGATTTTAGTTTTGATAAAACAGAAAAGAAAGTACTTTTGTCTTATCAAATGAAATCCATCTATCGCCGTTCTACAAAAGCGTTTTATTATATTGTAGATTTAAACAAACACATTGTAAAGCCTTTGTCTGATACGACAAAAGGCAAACAAAGTTTTGCTACATTTTCTCCTGACGGAAGGTATGTGGCTTTTGTTCGTTATAACAACTTGTTTGTGGTTGATTTGGAACAAGAAACTGAAACCCAAATTACCTTTGATGGAAGATATCGTAATGTCATCAATGGTATGGCAGATTGGGTATATGAAGAAGAATTGAGCCAAAGTTGTTATTTTTCTTGGTCGCCTGATAATGAGAAAATTGCTTATTTGCGTTTTGACGAAAGCCGTGTGAAAGAATTTTCTATGACCTATTATGGACAATTATACCCACAAGAATATAAATATAAATATCCTAAAGCAGGTGAAGATAATTCTTTGGTGTCTGTTCATGTTTACAACTTAAAGAACAAAACTACTCAAAATATTGATTTAGGAGATAATAGCAATTGCTACTTCCCTAGAATCTACTGGTTGAACAATTCTTCTGATTTGATGGTTTTGAAAATGAACCGACATCAAAATAAATTAGACTTTTTTAGATGCAATATCAACACCAATGAAAAAGAGTTGGTTTATTCAGATGAAAATTCCGCATGGTTAGATGTTACCGATGATTATTTTTTTCTTGATGACAACAAAAGTATGATAGTAACCTCTGAACGCAATGGTTTTAATCATATTTATCATGTCGTTTTTAATGGAAAAATTACCCAATTAACTAATGGAAAGTGGGAAGTTGCACACATTTGTGCTGTGGATAAAACCAATAAACTCATTTATTATCTTTCCAATGAATCAAATGTCTTGAATAGAGATTTGTATTGTATAGATTTTTCAGGGAAGAAAAAGAAAATGCTTTCTAACGGAAAGGGTTGGAATGAGGCAACCTTTAGCCCAACTTGTCGTTATTATCGAAATGTATATTCCGATGCGAACACCCCACCTGTTTATACCTTGCACGAATCTTCAGGCAAGATGTTGCGTGTCCTTAATGATAATGCTGTTTATAAAGAAAAAATGAAAGCCTATCATTTTAGTGCTAAAGAATTGTTTTCTTTCAAAACACCAGACAATGTGGAACTTAATGGTTGGATGATAAAACCTCCTTATTTTGATGAAAACAAGAAATATCCTGTATTAATGTATGTTTATGGTGGTCCGGGTTCACAAGCAGTTAGCAACTCTTTTTCTAGTAGTTTTGATTTCGCATGGTATCAAATGTTAGCTCAAAAAGGATATATCATTGTTTGTACCGATGGACGCGGAACGGCTACCAAAGGAGATGAGTTCAAAAAATGTATCTATAAACAAATGGGAAAATATGAAGCCATAGACCAAATTGCAACGGCTAATTATTTAAAATCTTTGCCTTATGTTGATGAAAATAGAGTCGGTATTTGGGGGTGGAGTTTTGGAGGCTATCTGTCAAGTTTGTCCATGTTTACAGGAGAAAATACCTTTAAAATGGCCATTGCCGTAGCACCAGTTACAACATGGAGATATTATGACAATATTTATACAGAACGCTTTTTGCAAACACCTCAAGAAAATGCTGAAGGCTATGACCAAAATTCTCCAATCACTCATGCTCACAAATTGCAAGGTAAATATCTTTTGATACATGGTATGGCCGATGATAATGTTCATTTCCAAAACGCTGTTGATTTGGTAACCGCTCTCAATAAGGCAGAAAAACAGTATGA
>CALAVA010000142.1 GCA_937892025.1 uncultured Bacteroidales bacterium | reverse complement strand
GGGCGAGCCAAAGATAACAGCCATTGCATCTATATTATCAAATTTGTTTTCGCAATAATCGATAATATGTCCTAATTGTTCTGCAGTGCCTGTTGCCAAAAAGTCAATAGGATTGCCCACCGAAGAGCCTGCAAATAGTTTTGACAATAGTTCATCAGCATCTTTCCCCTCTATGTGAGGCACCTCCAATCCATTATTAGACAAAACATCTGTTAGCATAACAGCAGGACCGCCAGCATGAGTAATAATGGCAATATTTTTACCTTTCACTTCTGGGTGCATAAAAATAGAGCAAACCGTTGTCAATTCTTGCCGATTATGGCAACGAACAATACCCGCTTTTCTAAACAATGCATCAACAGCCACATCAGAAGTAGCCAAAGCACCTGTGTGTGAACTTGCTGCACGGCTACCAGCCGCCGAACCACCCGATTTGATAGCAGCAATTTTACAACCTTTGTTAATTAATGAAGTAGCATGTTTTAAGAGTTTCTTCGGATTCTCTATTTTTTCCATGTACAACATAATCACTTTAGAACTTTTTTCGGCATCAAAAGTGTTGTCCAAATGTTCCAATACATCTTCTATGCCCATTTGAGCAGAATTTCCTACTGCCCAAACGCTATTGAATGCCAATCCGTTAGACATTCCATATTCTTTTATAAAGACGGCTGTAGCCCCAGAGCCTGTAATAAAATCAACACCTTTGGGGTCTAATGGTGGTATTGGGGTATCAAATGCACCACAATAGTTAGTATTCAAAAAACCTGTACAATTGGGTCCTATCAAACTTCCGCCTGTACTATTTATCGTATCTACAATATGTTGTTCCAATTTGGCACCAGCAGCATTTTCCTCACCAAATCCTGCTGAAAGAATAATAAAGCCACCTGTTTGTTTGTCCTTTGCCAAACAATCTACTGTTGCAGGACAATATTTGGCGGCAATAGCCAATATAGCACAATCTACATTGGGCAAATCCTCCACTTTATGGTGGCATTTTACGCCTTGAACCACCTCTTCTTTCGGATTTACAGCATAAACAATACCTTTAAAGTTACTATCAAGTAAATTTTTCAAAACCTTTCCGCCCGGTTTATGAATATCATTAGAGGCACCAACAACAACTATACTACTTGGATTCAATAATTTTTGGTTTATCATGACCTTTTATTTTATGATATTTATGGTTTTTATTAGATTAATTTAATATAATACTTAATGATTATCGTTTGCAAATGTATATTTTTTTTTTGAGAAAAAGACGCCATAGAACAAAATAAAATTTAACTATCATATCTATAGCAAACCGATATCAATGGATATAGACAAAAAAAGGTGTATCCCATGG
>CALAVA010000141.1 GCA_937892025.1 uncultured Bacteroidales bacterium | reverse complement strand
AATTGTATTTAATTATTCTCGACCTAGATTAGATAATTCAATAAAAAACACGATTAAATTTTTATGCAAAGTATTTCCTATAAATTTAAAATATCATGTGGGATTTGCCTTTACTAACTATTTTCATGAAAATCAACAGAAATTAAATGTAAATCCTTTTGAATCTAGGAAAAAATATGTTTCTTTAGTAATGAAATTGATAAGTGACGAAACAAATGAAGAAATTTTTGATGAACCTCCTAGCTACTTTTTAGATAGTGTATTCTTCGATAATTTTTCTAAAGGACAACTATTTAGTTTATTATCTGTTGCAAAGTCTAAACCATCTATTAAACAAATTAATGATAAATGCAGTGTAAGGCATGTAAAAGTAGAAGAAGAATTTGAAACAAGAACAGAAGATAAAGTCGTTGACCAAAAAATAATTACTTATACCAAAAAATATAAAAGAAATAAATATACTGACTATAATGGAAATATCACTTATGATGATTGGGAAATTATTAGCAGTGATGAAACAAGTAAAAACTTAGAAATAAAAACTGTTAATTCTAATAATAAGGAAGAAGAAAAAGGATTTATGGATTCTTTGAGAGATATTGTTGATTTTGGATGTCATGTTTATTCTGGATATAAATATAGAGAAGTTAATAAATCGTTCGGATTTTTTTTACTTGCTTTATGGTAATATTGTGCTGCTTTGGCGATGTTATTTTTTTCCATATAAGCATCACCTATCATACACAAGGCTTGTCCTGGCAACAATTTGTCTTTGGAACTAAATTTTTTTAGACAAGAAATGGCTTCATCATATTGACCTTGTTTTAGATAGCATGTTCCTGCCATAAAACGTGCTCTTTTGGCGGTTTTGGTGCAAGGATATTTAGCAATGACATCTAACAAACCTTCACAACTGCCGTCCCCATTAAGTGCCAATTGTGTTGAATCTTGGCTAAAATATTGTTCGGCCTTATAGATAGCCAATTCTGCCTTTGCTTGTCTTTTGGGACTCCACCACAAAAAATACCCCAATATCAACACAAGCAAAACAAGAACAATGCCCGTTGTGATATTGACAACCTTTTCGTTGGTACGATATGTATTAACAATTTTTACCAAAAAATTTTCTTCTTGCTGCATTTCGCTTTTTTTGTTTATCTCCTTACTCATTACGCTTTGTTTTTCCTAATAATTATTCCAAAAAAATTTAATTTGCAAAAATACAAAAAAATCCAATAAGATTTCATTTTTATTGTCAGACATTTTCAAAAAAATCTATACACCCAAGCATTATATTCTTCGCCTAATTGTATATTGATGATTTACAGAGAATAAAAAAGCAAATTTTATTTTTTATTTTTATTCTTTCATAAAACATTTAATAGCCGTTGTTTTGTTCTTATTGATTAAATTTATCCAATACACACCTGACGATAGTTCACCTACGGCAATTTGACGGCAATGGCTTGCTTTTTTCAGCAATTTACCATCATTATTATAAAGATAAATATCACTAAATTCGGCATTCCCCTCCAAGAACAACTCAGATTTTGCGGGATTTGGATAAACAATAAGGTGTCCACTATCGTTTTCTTTATTCAAAATAGGAACATTTTGAGATGACAAAAACTCTGACAAATCAATTTTATGCAATTTTGCAGACACCGTTACACCATATCGGGAAATATACTCATTGCTTAAATAATATTGAAAATTACCTACCCCTGCAATGGCTTCCACTTGATGAAAAGGCAGGTTTAATGCTATTTTTCGCTTATTCCCCGAAAAAAAATTATTACCACTATAATCGTAGAGTAACAACAAAAATGGTTGCAACATAGAAGTATATCCACATAAGACAATTTGGTTGTTTTCGGCTTGATAATGGGCAGCAGTTATCAATCCATCAACCTGATAATGAGCGACAAATTGTGCTTGATGGGTTCCAATTGTCTTAGGCAAAGCATACAAGGCGGTTCCATAGGTGTTCCATTGCTTGGTAAAGAGATAAATACTATCTGTTGTTACAAAAAAGGCCTCACAATCATAATCGCTTGCATTGCTACTCGTTGCTGAAAAATCCACTTGATCTGCATAGGCAAACCAAATCGTATCTATCTGTATATGAGAAGAGAATAATGAACTTTTCAAAATACGCAAAATATGCAAATCGGTTCTATTGCCTGAAACATTGTTGCCAAAATCTCCCAAATAAACATATAGGCTATCTTGATCTATATCTTCTACATCTTGATAAGCAACATTTCCAAGTAATAAACTATCCACAATTTGTGCATTTTCTACCTCTATTTGATAGAGTGTTTTTGTATAATGGTCATTATGTGAAAACAATTTATTATCAAAAAAGACAAGCCCAGAAGTTCCATTGAGTTGAACGGGCAATTCTTGAGAATACAAGGGTGTTATCATTGTAGTTTTGTATTGGCAACTGCCATCATTTTTATTGGCTTGCGGATTATAGTTTATGGCTTTTGCATCTGTACAACCCT
>CALAVA010000140.1 GCA_937892025.1 uncultured Bacteroidales bacterium | reverse complement strand
TCAATTGTCCAATTATTTTATTTTTCTTAAAATAGGCATCATTATTTATAATCTCTATTGCCTTTTGGTAAGTTTTATCTGCTTCTAACCAAATTTTTGTTGCTTCATTAGAGGAATAAACTTGTCTTGCAATCAAAGTTTTTATTTGTCGTTTGATATATTCTTCTGTATCAAATCCACTTTGGCGTTGTTGGTAAATACGTATTTGTTCTGCAATATACTGATTAAAAGCATTTTGAAAATTGTTATTTTGTGTCAATGATTTGTAGGTAGGATATTGATCCTTAAGAGAATCTTTTTTCGTTTCTATAAAGTTTTTCAAGTATATATTGATGTCAAAATCAGCAGTATCCGTTGATGTAACACCTTCTTTTTCGGCAAAAGTATAAAATTCTTCTAAAATATCTTTGTTCACTTGAAAGTGTTTATAAAAATCGGCGAAGTCAACATATTTTTGCAACAATGTATTTTTATTTTTATCTAAATAGGTAAAAACAAATTGATTAAAGATATTGTTTCGATACAATTTCAAATAGAAATCGGAAGCGATGGTTGTATCGATTGGAACAAATATATGGGGCATAATCCCTCCGCCGCCATAAACAATCCTTTTGTTAGCAGTATAAAATTTTAATGAATCTGGGAAATGAATACTATCAGCATGTGTTAATTCCCCTGCATTGTATCTTTTAATAGCATCAAGGCTATAATCTTCCACACCTTCGTATGGTTTTTGGATACATCTACCACTAGGAATATAATATTTAGAAGTTGTAAGTCTTACAGCCGATCCGTCTCTCAATGTTACTTGTGATTGTACCAATCCTTTGCCGAAAGATCGCCGACCGATAATAACACCCCTATCCCAATCTTGAATGGCTCCAGAAACGATTTCTGAGGCGGAAGCGGAATATTCATCTATCAACACGACTAATTTTCCTGTTTCAAAAAGACCATTTTTTCTTGTCGTATATTCAAGGCGATTTCCATTTTGATTGTTTTGGGTATAAACGATCAACTTGTTGTTGTCTTTGATAAATTCATCAACAATATCAATAGCAATATTCAAATATCCTCCTGTATTGCCTCTCAAATCGAAAATAAGATTTTCCATTCCTTGTTTTTGCAAAGCCTTTATAGCATTAACGAGTTCATCATGAGATGTTTGCATAAATCCGTCCAAACGGATATAAGCGGTTTTATTATCAATCATAAAATAACTTTCTATGCTATTGATAGGGATTTTATCTCTAATGATTGTAAATGTGAATATTTTATCTTCTTTTCCTCTTTTGATACCGAGTATTACTTTAGAACCTTTTGGTCCACGGAGTTTTTTGTACACCCACTCGTTGGTGCAAATTTTACCTGTGGCAGAAGAATCATCAATAATAACGATTTTATCGCCTGGCAAGACACCGACTAGTTCACTAGGCCCACCTTTAATGGTTTGCATGACAGTTAAAGTATCTTTAATAATCTGAAAAGCAATGCCCACGCCTTCAAAATTGCCAACCAACTTTTCATTCATTGCATTAAAATCTTTTTGGGATATATAAACCGAATGTGGGTCTAATTGCTTAAGCATTTCAATAATACCTTTTTCTGTCATTTGGTCTAAATCAATAGTATCTACATATTGAAAATCAATCATCCACAACACTTGTTCCATTTTTTTTACCTGTTCATTATGCGATTGGATTTTATTCATTTGTCCAAAAACAGAAATGGAAATGCAACAAAAAAACAAACAAATTACCCCGCAAAATATTTTTTTCATTTTTTCACCTTTATTTTTATGATTATACAAAAACAATTGCAAAGGTAGCATAAAAATCAATTCAAAAATTTGCAAAAAAATAGTATCTTTGCGGACTTTAATTTAATGGATATACCGATGAAACACTTTTTGTCTATATTATTTATTTTCAATATTTTATTATTATCTGCCCAAAGTATAGAAAGCGATTTTAAACAAATAAAATTCATCAAAGCCTCAGGCAAGACAACCGAATCAAGTGGAAAACTCAAATTTCAAAATCCAGCCCAACTAAACATGAGCTACAACAATCCTTCTGGAGATTATTTCATTATAGATGGGAAAAACATAAAAATAAATCTACAAGGGAAAAAGACCACGATAGATTCGGGCAAAAATGTTGCTATGCGTACCCAAAAAAACACCTTATTAAATTGTATTATGGGCAATTGGCAACAAGCGGCCGATGATAATAACGCTGCAGTTTCCATATCTGACAAGGCCAAAGAAAAAATCATTACGATAACGGCAAAAGAAACAGCAGTGAGAGGTTATTCAAAAATTATAC
>CALAVA010000139.1 GCA_937892025.1 uncultured Bacteroidales bacterium | reverse complement strand
ATTATAATATTGTAGTATAATAATATTGTATTTTAATATTGTGCCAAATAAACTTTATTTCATTTATATGTTTTTACGAAAATATAGTATTTAAGTTTCGCCGTTTTTCGTTTCTTTTTTTTGTGATACTCTTTTTTTCTTTTCTTAAATGTTCGTTGAAAAATTGCAAAGGAGTTGAGTCTCAGCACGAAACGAAAAGATAAGGGGGAGGGGAGGGGTAAGGCAGCCCCAGAACAGTATGGTGAATATTGTGTTTTTCAAAAATTCAAAAAAATCAATTTTTCAGAAAAAGAAAAACGGAAAATTTTTCAAAAAAAAAGAAAATACATTTTTGCCATATTTTGTATATGTTGTAAGTTTTTTTGTACCTTTGCATTGTATAAAATGCTTTTTTTTCATCGTGTGTTTATTCTCTGTCGTTGTGAAACGGTGGAGAATTTTTGTTCTTGTATGCTATTAGGATTATATATCTTGTCTTGTTTTTGAACCCCAAAATGATGCCAAAAAAATGGAAAAGCCTTTAGTTGTGATGAAAGGCTTTTTAGGCCTTTCATTGTGTCAAGTTCGGGCTTTTCGTAGTCCTTCTCTATCCTGTCACCGATTTCAAGGTAGTTTTTCAATTCTGTTGTAGTAGCCACCGTGGTTGATTGACCGACCATAGGCAGTCGGCTATATGGTCAGGTTACAATTTGCGTGTTTTTCATTCCTTTTGTGAAGTTTTGTTATTGTATTTGCTTATATCTTGTTATGGCTTTAGATTTGGGGTCAGATTTGGCTTGTGTTGGCTTTTCTGGTTCTGGGTGGTAGTTTGTACTGGTGGTGTTATGCTTGTTGAAATTTGGGGCATTTCTGTGTGATTTAGTTTTAATTGTTAGTAATTGTTTTAAGTTTGTTGTGTTGTAAAGCATTGTTGTTAGTGTTAAATAATCTTTATAATTTGTTATATTCAAAATAAAAGTTATACCTTTGCAAAGTAAAGATAAAATAATAATTAGTAAATGATATTATATTATGCGTGAAGAATTAGAGAAAAAGGTTGAGCGTGCGATTAAGTTGATTCAGTCTGCTTCAAAGATTGCTGCTGCTAATGGCTGTCCAGAAATTGAGGTGTGCTATTCGGGCGGTAAGGATTCCGATGTTATCTTGGAGTTGACGAAGATGTCGGGTGTGCCTTATAGGGCGATATATAAGAATACGACGATAGACCCGCCTGGTACGATTAAGCACGCAAAAGATGTGGGGGCGGAGGTGTTAAGACCTAAAATGACGTTTTTTGAGATTGTGAGTAAGATTGGTTTTCCCGGTCGTTTTCGTAGGTTCTGCTGTTCAATCTTGAAAGAATATAAGGTGTTAGATTATGCTATTATTGGCATTAGACGTGATGAAAGCACGAACAGAGCAAAACGATACAAGGAGCCAGAGCATTGTCGTGTGTACAGCAAGAAAGAGAAATGTCGGCAATACTATCCGATACTTGATTGGACGAAAGATGATGTAGAAGAGTTTATTCTGGAACGAGGCATCAAGTGTGCTCCTGTGTATTATGATGAGAAAGGTACCTTCCATGTAGAAAGGCGTTTAGGCTGCTTGTGTTGTGTATTAGCGTCCAATAGAAAAAGAATCGAACAATTCCAGCGATACCCGAATATGCTGAAGGCGTATGCGAAATATGGTAAGATTTACCGAGATTCGCATCCAGATAGTTGCGCCGTAAAAAAACACGAGGATGTTTATGCTCAGATAGTACACGACTTGTTTTATTGTGATAAGCAACAAGAGTGGAAAGACTTAAATAGCGGATATACACTCATACCCCCCCCCCAACTACAAGAAGTTCCTTGAGGACTACTTCAAGATAAAGTTCAAGGATTAGATTGTTAAACTTTGTTACAAAATTTGTATATACCAAATAGAGTTTATATCTTTGCAGTTGAAATTAAGTTTAACGAAAACGAGTAGTGTTATGTTACAAGTGGAGACAGAAGAACAGAAAGTTTACATTGATGAGTTGTTTAACGGTGCTTCGATATGGTTTTGCGACGGGATTTGCGATGGAGTGTATATTGACGATTGGGTAAGTTTTGACACACTTGCTGCAATCGTTGACTACCTGCGTAATTGCAACGCTACAGAGCACAAATCGAAGCCGCAGAATAAGGTTTAACGAAAAACAGAAAAAGATTATGTATAATAAAGAGAATCCGTTTATTAGCAAAAAACTTGCATATATGGATTTTTTCCCGTAACTTTGCAAAAGAAATAAAAGAGTTGGTCGAGAACTCAAACAGAACTTTATACCCCTTGTCAGTAGGTGTATGCTCGACCCATACACCGAACGCTTGGGGATTTTTGATTTATATGGAAGAAAAAGAAATTTGGAAGGATGTGGTCGGATATGAGGGCTATTATCAGGCAAGTAATTTGGGGCGAGTAAGAAGTCTTGATAGAATTATAGTTCGAAAGAACGGCTGGAAGCAAACCTTGGGCGGTAAGATATTGAAACAAAAAACTTATCCTAATGGGTATAAGTTCGTTCATTTAACTTCCCCTCAGAACCATAATGAAGTGATGGTGCATCGTCTGGTTGCTTGTGCTTTTGTGCCAAATCCAGACGCCTTGCCAGTTGTAAACCATAAGGATTGTTGTAAGTCAAACAATGCCGCCTCTAATCTGGAATGGTGTACACAGCAATATAATTGTTGTTATGGAAATGCCAAGCAAAAAAAAGTTTCCACGCTAAAACGAAATGGGTACATAAAGGACGTTTATCAATTCTCGTTGGATGGCACTCTCATTGCACGTTTCCCCTCAATCAAAAAAGCAGAAGAATCTACTGGAATCACTAACATATCCGCCGTGTGCCGAGGGAGGCAGATGCAGGCGGGAGGCTTTGTGTGGAGTTTTTCATCATCTCCACAATCCTTTACTTACGGAAAAACCACAGCCCGGATTGTATGCTTTGTAGATAATGATGGGAAGATTGTGGAAGAATATCCATCTTTAAGAAAGGCTGCCGTTTGCCATAATTTATCGCATAATAAAATATCCCAAATGTGTAAGAATAATCATCCTAATTGGAAATTAAAATATGCAGGAAATTAGAGTTACAACATTGTTTTCCGGATATGATTCACAATGCCTCGCACTGAATCGGTTGAAAGAAAATTATCCAGAATTTGACTACGAATTAGTAGCGTGGTGTGAGATTGAAAAATCGGCGTGCGTTGCTCACGATGCCTTGTTCCCTCAATGGGCAGACAGAAACATCGGGGATATAGCCAAGGTTGATGCAAACAGTTTGCCAGATTGCGACCTTATGACTTGGAGTTTCCCCTGTACCGATATATCACAAAGCGGGAAACAAGCAGGGTTGCAAGAGAATAGTGGAACTCGTTCAAGCCTCGCATGGGAAGCGATAAGGCTATTTCGTGCAAAAAAACCGAAGTATTTGCTAATGGAGAATGTAGCGGCACTTGTATCATCAAAGTTCATCAAAGACTTTCACAAAATATTGTCTGCTCTTGAAGAAATCGGGTATGCCAACTTTACACAAGTTCTTGACGCATCCAAATATGGTGTTGCGCAACATCGTGAACGTGTTTTTATGGTTTCAATCTTGCGTATAGGGGACAATCCAGAGCCCAAGTTTTATTTCCCCAAGCCATTTCCTTTGGAGAAGAGGTTGAAGGATTATCTGGAGGACGAGGTGGATGAGAAGTATTATTTGAGTGATGAAAGGGTGCAGGGTTTGATATTAAGTACGGAGAAGGAAAGTGAGCGTGGTAACGGATTTGCGTGGAAGCCAACTGACGGTAGCAGTGTTGCTTGCACCATTCAGACGACACAGAACAGGAAAACGGATAATTACTTGTTCGATACAGATGAATAATAAATTTACCCCCCCCAAGAGGTGGATATGCGAACAGCAGATACCGACACCGCAAACAAAGGATGGTTGTTGTCCAACATTGACAGCGACATACGATTATGCAAGTTTTGCGAACATGGTAGATGTGGGTCATTATCCGAGGATGGGCGTGATAGAGATAGGACATTATGAAGAAGTTTATCCCGATAAACACTGATGCGGACGGGAATTGTGCAACGCTTCGTGCGAGTTATTACAAATTTTCGTTTCAGAATTTTTTATTACGTGATGATGGCTTTAGGGCAACGGCGGTTATAGAGTATGAAGAAGAAAGCGACAGGCGGCGTTCGTCTGGGAAGACTGTTCCAGACACGCAAGATTCCGATAAGGGGGGGGTAATGATTGACTGCTACAACCAAGCCGTGTATGATGATGTTTGTGTGACGATAACCACGAGGATTGATTCTTGTAACCACTATTATGTAACGGAATTAAGATGACGATACGGACTTGTGCGATAAGAGGAAGGAGTGATGGTGAGTGGCATTTATCCGACCATAGCCAGAGGTTAGAAGTCGGTGGTGACATAGCCAATGCGATAACGTCTGTAATCAAGGATAGTTTAATACTGATAGTTTATGAAAGAAATGAGATTCAGGATAGCAAACGGCGTTGATGTTTCAAAACCTTTCTCCGCTACCATCAGGGGGGGTAATAGAGAACCTTTAATAATTACAGATATGGAACAGAAACAAAAAATCACCTTGCCTAAAGAGTTGGAGGGCAAGAAGTTTAGAGTCAGAAAATTAACGCCTCGGGAACTTCTACGTCTTATGGATTGCGAAGAAAAAGACATTGATACGATGCTAAATTGCGGATTATCGAATAGTTCGCTTTATCGTCTTGCAGGCAATTCAATTTGTGTCGGCGTTTTGGAAAAAATATTTTACAAAATGTTTATAAACCAAGAGAATGAGAATCAACAATTATCATTATGGTAAGTAGAATAGTATATCAATACACATTAGATGGTGTTTTTATAAAGGAATATAACTCTTTAAGAAAAGCAGCCGCTGCCAATCACATATCTTTCCCCAGCATTATTTCATGTTGTAATGGCAAGACATCTAACGCAGGCAGATTTATATGGCGTTTTGAGAAATGTGAAATAACTCCCCTTTTGGAAAAGATTATACCATCATTAAGTGGCGAATATTGGAAAGATGTTGTTGGTATGGAGGATTTATATTCTGTAAGCAATTATGGGAGAATATGGGCCAAGAAAAGAATTACGACCACAAATGTTGTAGTAGGAGGTCGTTTTGTTACGCAAAGGGTGGATGAACGACCGAGTTCTAACAGGTTGGTGGTTGTTTTGCGGGGTAGAAATGGTAAAATCAATGTTACATCACCAGCGAGGCTTGTTGCAAAAGCATTTATTCCAAACCCCGATAATTTACCGCAAGTAAACCATAAGGATGAAAATCCATTAAACAACCATGTGGACAATCTTGAATGGTGTACGGCTAAATATAATTGCAACTATGGAACGAGGACTGAAAGGATTAAAGAGAAACAAAACATTCCTGTTCTTCAATATAAATTAGATGGTTCTTTTGTTGCGGAATACGCTTCAATGCACATTGCTGCGGATGCTATAAATGCCGATGCAGGACACATTTGTGATTGTTGTTTAGGGAATAGGTCTTATGCTTATGGTTTCTTTTGGCGATACAAAGATGATGCTATGTATGCAGACTCAAAAGAAAGGTTAAAGAAAAAATTAGCCGCAAGCAAAAAATCGAGAGCCGATAAGTTTGCGGCAAAAGCATTGAATGTCGTACAACTTGATATGGATGGGAATTACATACAAACCCATAAGTCAACAAAATTGGCAGCAGAGTGTGTTAGAAGTTTTCGACCAATGATTGTAAATTGTTGTAATGGTAAAATTCCGCATGTTAAAGGATTTAAGTTTATGTACGAAAGGGACTTTCGTAAGATGTTCATAGAAACGGAAAACGAAAGCCAACAATTAAGTTTATTCTGATATGACAGCACAGCAGATAACCAAGTACAACGCACTGATGAAGAGACGTGAGCAACTTGCGAACTTCATCTACGTTTCAGACTTGCGATATTCGTAAACAACGGCATATTGCTTGACGCTGCGGTGCGGATTGCAGAGAATACGATACAGGAAATTGATTTAGAAATTAGTAAATTGTAGGTATGGAAGAACTAACTTTAACGATGGTGTTTTTTTTGAAAACTTTGGGAAAGAAATTAGAGTTTCTATCCCCAGAGGCTCTCTTGTACTGCAAATGCTTGATGACAATGTGTGGGTGAACATATCCTTTGTCGTGGGTAATACCCAAGAGCATCGAAAAACACTTGAAACACAGATAAAACTAAACGCTTTCTATTACCCGGACCGCGAGTATAGGATTGTGGAAGTAAAATGAAATAGACATTGGTATAAACTTAAAAGAAAACAATTATGACTAAAGAACAAATCGACGAATTGGAATTTCTTCTTGAAAAGCGAAAAGAATTTCAGTCGTTCATCGACTGCGACAGCAGTATATGCAGGATTAAGTTTGACTACTCATGGGGTGATGAAGAAAGCCTTTCGTGGGAAAAAATTAAAATGGTTCATGCAAAAGATTTTGCGCAAGAAGTCGTCGCACTTGCGAAAATATACTTAGCCTCTATTGAAAAACAAATAGAAGACGTATTAACAGAAGTGAAATAAAAAGTTTTATGGGATTATGAAAAAAGAATATGCCTAATGATAAGATTGATAACGAAATAGCAAACCTATGATTATTAAAGAAACAATATACAACTATTATGGCACAGAAAGCAAAAGCAACAGAATACACAAGAAAAATCTTTGTGAAAGATGGGAAAAAAGAAGTTCGTGTGACCTGCCCAAGAGACAGAACTATTGAACTTGCGGATGATAGGTGCTGGAAGTGCGAGCACAATATGCGGCTCCACCACAACAAAGACCTTCCATCATTCACGATAGAATGCGATTATCTTTATTAAAATTTGGTAAATCAAAAATAAATCATTAACTTTGCAAAAATAAGTAAGTCATGGAAATTCAAGTAACGATTGAAAGAATCCTGCCAGATGAAACTTGGCAGTCAAAGAAAGACGGGAGCACACAGACGAGACACGGATTTGTGGGTAAGACACTCGAACAATACCCCAAGCAGATGAAGTTTGACGTGCTGGATAGTGAGAAATGGGGCAAGATGCGTCTGCAAGTAGGGCAAATCTGCAACGTGAAATTTGATGCGGCAAGTAGGGAGTTTAACGGTAAGTGGTACACCAGCCTAAACGTATGGTCAGCGTTCCTGCAAGGCGGTCAAAACAACAATGCACAGGCACCACAGCAGGTGCAACAACCTACACCACAGCCAGTACCTACAAGTTCAAATAATGATGTGCCGTTCTAAATTTGCGTTCCACGGGATTTTCTGCACAAGGGTGGTGCAAGTGACCACTTAAAGGCAGAAATCCCGAAATTGGGGCAAATAACGGCTAAATTCAAGGTCTTATGGCAAAAGTATTCATTAACGGGCATATAGAATCAATCAAGTACAAGGAAACATCGGTTGAGGTTATCATCAACGAGTTGTGTGCCGGGTATCGTGATGCGAGCGGAAAGAAATTTGATGATGAGGTGCTGATATGGAAAGTTGTGTTTCCGAACGGTTCACGGAACTATCTGATGAAGTTCTTTTCAGAGGGGATGCTTGTGGATGTGTACGGATTCATAAAGCCTTATGCGAAAGACCATGATGGTAGGATGATGGAAGGGTATTCGATACTTGGAAAGAATGCGGACAGGGCGGTTTATCAGCGTTCATCCATCAGGAAGGAGCGTCAGGCAATCAAAGACAGCCAACTGCATTCAACTGGCACACCGAATCTGAAAGAATATCAGGAGGAAGATTTTTAACACCACCAATACCTATATTATGAAGAAAGAAGAAGTAAAAGAAACAATCTTGAATCCGATTGAAAAGGATATAGAGATTAAGAAACTGAAGAAGCAGATACAAGGCTATAAAGGTCAAATAGCCATATTGCAGAAGTCTGTCGAAAAGAAAGACAAGACCATAGACGACTTGTCTATTCAGGTGTTTAACCTTGAAAGGTTTGACGAGAAGAATCAAAAGGATTTATTGGAAGCGAGGGAATATATTGCATCATTGGAAGACACCATCGAGAAATATGAGCATCCTTGGTGGAAAAGGATATTTGGATAACTTTTCTTTTTCATTGTATTTTAAGGTTAATAAAAAGTTAGTAAGACGAGAGTGACCATCCGTGAGGACAGCCACTCTTTTTTCATTTTCATTTGTTTTCACGATTTTCACTTTTAACTGGCAGGTTCAAGACAATGCAGGGTAATAGTGCCCATCGCAAAACTATCGTTGCCACGTTTCAGTTTCATTATCGTTGGCTTGTATTCGTTCAGACAGACACAATGCACGGATTTGTCGCCCATGTAGTTTGACTTTATCCAAACATCGGTCTTTGTCATGTAGTTTACAAACAGGTCATGCTGTGTCTGCACGTTAATGGTTGTGGATGCGTATTTCTGCTTGACAAGAAAAGTTACCTCAATATCCACGTTTTCCCTTAATATCTGAATCGTGTCTGTATCGTTTTCCATCACAATTTCCATATCCTCCGTTTCATCGTACATCCAGTCTTGTGTGAAAACATTTTTTGCTTTTCCTTTAGCACCCATTCCGTCCACCTTTAGTATGCGGACACCTTGGAACATTGTAGTTACATCTGCAAAAGTTCCATTTTCCGTATTCTTCAAGAAATACGCTTGTTTCAAATCTTGTATCATAACCGAATCTCCTTTCTGAATTCATTAACCTTACCTAAACAATACTTGCCTTTACTTACTTTGCATTTGTCGCTGTACTTGTACACCACCACCACGCTTTCCTCGTCCAAATCCTCTACCGTTATTTCGCTTTCGTCAAACAGGTACACCCGAATATGGTTGAATCCATCTGTGTTTAAGTGAATGTTGGATTTGTTGGACACGTAGAGTATAGGGCACTTGTATCTTGGCACATATATATCCGTACCATCACACCACATAAGGCTTGTCACATCAGTGCTTTCCATTATTTTGTCCGTGTAGTCCACAAACAAGCGGTATGAATACCCTTTCACCCCGTCACAGTCGTAATGCACCACACCATTGATATACTCGCCAAATTCGCCTAAAAGATAGTCTTTGGTAAGACCTTTTCCCTCGTAGGCAAATGTGACCGCATGGGGAATACTTTGTTGACATAAAGCCAATCTTACAAGTTCTTCTTTGTCTTTCCCTGCTTTCCTCCACAGGGATTTGTATTCCCCACAGAGGTTAGCAAGAAGTGCGTTTTTATAATAGTTATCTAATGCGTTCATATAATCTTTGTTTTTTAGTTTTACTGCATTTCGACCCTTACTGCCATTCCGCTTGGTGTTGACCATCCGAGGAGTATTGACTGAATTGCCATTTGTACTGCGTAACTCTGCTGTAATTGCAATAACATCTGTGCTTGGGTAGCCGTTTGTACATCTATATCAAACCCGACAACGGTATCACGGATTTGGGTAAGAATGTCACTCTGGAGATAAACTTGCTGACTAACGCCATTCATGTAGGCTTCCAACGCTGTGGCTGTCGATTCACTCATTGATTGCAGCCCCTGCTGCAAAGCCGAAAGTTCCTTGCTTTCCGCTTGTGCCTTTGAGACAATATCAAGACTTTCAAGATTCCCGTAAAACTTTCCCAAAGCGGTGTTTATGTCCTCCGCTGTTGTCCCAGCCTTTTGTGCAAGTTGTGCAAGTTCATTTGTTGTTAATTCAACACCGCCCTCGCTATCCTCGCTTGTCATTTTATCAATGTCATCATAAAGCGGTTGAAGCAATGCCTGAACAATCTTACTTGTCATAGCCTTTTTGATGAGGTTGTAAATCATTTCATCCATCTTTTCGTTCATTGCATCCAGCGTTGTTTCACCTGCACGCCATGCCTCCACCCATGTATCAACAAACGATTCTGCTGCACTCTTTACATCGCTGCCCCACAAGTTGTTTACAAGTTCATCCTTCAAATCTTCAATCTCATATTTCAAATCCTGAATTTCCTCTTGGTACTGCTTAATGGTATCGTCGTCACGGTCTTTTGAACGCTTGCTTTGTTCAAGTTCCATTTGTCTTTGCAATTCAGCCAATTCAGCCTCCTTGTTGGCAATCTGTTCACGTCTTGCTTGTGTTTCGGCTGTACCTGTCGCTTTATCAACTGCTCTCTCCAGCCCTTTGTACGCCATTTGCAACTGACGCACTGATTCTTTTGATTTGTTAATTTCACGATTCAGCCTTTTTGTCTTTGCAGCACCTCCGCCAAAGATGCTGGCAATGGAGTCACCAAGTCCTCCGACCGTCTTAACTACACCAGAAGCAACGCCTACAACATTACCGCTTTGTGCGGCTGAAACAATTTGGTTCATGCCCTCACCAACTTGGCTCAAATCATCAATGATAGCATCCAAATCGTCACCTAAATTTATTCCAAAACTATTAAGAGTGTCCCTAAACTCACCAAGAGAAGAAAGATTGCCAGCAACCATCTGTATAGCCCCTTCTGCCTCCTCTGAAACAAGATTCTTGATAAGATTGTATTTCTGTGCTTTCTCTTCTGCCGCGTCAACCTGCTCTTTGAGTTTTTTAAGTATTTTCTCCTCAACCCCAAGTTCTTCAAGAAGGTAGATAAGGTTTGTTGTAGACGTGTTTCCTTTTGCCTGTTCTTGCTTTATCTTTTCTTTGATGGTGGCAACAACTTTCTTCTGTGCCCTATATTCCTTGTCAGCATCAGCCCAAGCCTTGTTTGCCTCTTTCCTTTCTTTTGAAGTCTTAATGTATTCTTTCAGGTCTTTTGTTAAATTCTTGAAAGGATTACGCTTTATGAGTTTCTGCTCAATTTTTTCATATTGAGACATCACCTGCTTTAGTTGTTCAGGCGTAAGGTCATTCATCGTGTCAATAACCTCCCTTAATCGGTCACGCATGGCACGGAGAGTCACGGAAGAAACATGGTCGAGATTCTCAAACATCTGCGTGTAATAACGGCTATTCTTAAAATCGTCAAACTCTACCGATTGTTTTTCTCTTCTTGTCCCCTCTTCAATAGCGTTTAACTTGGCGATATATTCTGGCAGTTTACGCATTTCCTCCGTATAGTAAGCATCATTCAAACGCTTAATCTTTTCGATTCTGTCTGCCTCTATCTCCGCTATCCTATCTGAATAGTCACCGTACTTCTTTACATAGTCATCGAGAGCCTTTTCCGTTTCCGTAAGGTTCTTTTTGAACATATCCTGCACGGTCTTTTGCCACTTGACAAGATTTTGCACTCCTTCGCCCTTAAAGTCCAATCCCATCCATTGATTCTGCTCGTCTGGCTTAATGATAGCACTCATAAGGTCAAAGTCTTCAATCTTTACCTTCAAATCATCAAGATACCCATCTACATATTTGCTGATACGTTCGTATGCTTCGCCAAACGTATGCGGTAATTCGTCAACGTCAATACCAAACATATTAGCGAACATATCGCCCAATTCTGGGTTTGCATCCAACTCCACCGCCAATTCGTACTCATCCTTTATCTTGGAAAGTTCATTGTTCAGACCATCGGTAATCTTCTTGTAATCCATCTTTGTTATCTCAACATTGATGGCTGCAAGTGCCTTTTCAAGTGCTTCAACGGCTTTTGCACTACCAGTAGCACCTCGTAATTGCTCTTGGTAGAAATCCCGAATTTCCTGCAAAGGCATGGTCGCAAGTTGTTCGGATGTCAGAGTCTTGATGCCAGCATTGCTGATTACGGCATTCTGTGCCAACAAAGTTCTGTTGTATTCCTTTGCGGCAAGAGTGAGTGCGGTCTGTCTATCCACACCCATGTTAAGATACTCCTTGTATCTCTTTTGCACCTCCCCAATGATTTGAATTTCTTTGGTAAGTGCATCACCAAGTGGGTCTTTCTGCGAGCCACTCTTTGCTTTTTCCTCGTTGTAAAGATGCTCGTAGTTGTAAGCCTCTCTTGCTGCATTAGCCCTTGCGTTGGCATCCTCTAAATCCTTGCTTGCTTGCTTGTAACGAGCATCATCTTTTGCCGCTTCCTCTCCCTTTTCCTTAACAATCTGCTGTTGTGTATGCAATGCTGCGGTGGCTTGCGTTTGTGCTTCTTTTTCAGCGTCTAACAAGCGTTTTCCCCACTTTACCCTATCTTCTCCTTCCTTCTTGTTAAATTCAGCATAAACTCTTGCCCTTTCTGCTTTGGCTTCCTCGTATTTGGCTTGCTTTGCATTATAATCTTCCATTTTTTGATTATAATCCTCCATAGCCTTATTGTAAGCAGTCAAATCCGTTTGCCATCCATTCACAACAAAATCTGCTTTAATCGGCATCGTTGGCATAATTGGCTTTTCTGTATTGTCAAGTCCAAAGTGTCTATCAAAATCCTTTTGTATCGCATCACGAACATCAATTTCCCCTGCTTCAACTAATACATACCTTGCCTCAAGTGGGTGTTCATTCAAATACCGCTGTAAATCATCCAATACCCATTGTAGTTCTGCTGGCAATTCTTCTCTTAATTTTACAAAAGCCTTTTCAACGGCATGAATAACGTCATCGTCAAGTTCCTTTGATGTGTCAAGAATATCATCCGAAAGCCGTTTCAGCACAGTTCCAGAATCACGCTTAATTCGTTCAATCAACATCTTCGTCAAAGAAGATGTCTGGTCGTAAACGCCCTTAAACTTCTCTGCCATTATTACATCAAGACCCACATCAAAGTATTTTTCAACCTCACCTCTTATCTGTGGATTGGCGGCTTTTACTTCTTTTTTGATACGCTCAAGACCTTCTTTAAGTTGCACAGCGTCATTTACACCCTCGCCCAAACGGTCGCGAAGAATCTTCTCTGCTTCATCCGCGAATTCCATCAATTCCTTTTCAGCCTCAGTTCTGTCTGCATTTTTTGCTTCGCCAGAATAACCTAATGAACGTAGTTTTTGGATGCTTTCTATATAATCCTCCAAGTCCTCTGCGAGACCCTCTCCAAACATCCCACCAAATACAGAATCTTGGCTAACCTTTAACGCTTCTGCATCTAATCCTGCCATTGCATTTGCGGCTCGCTCAATTCTTTCTGCGTAATCAAACCCCTTCTCTAATCTTTCATTGATGTTTTCCACCTTTAAGAGTTCTGTCACAAAGCCGGAAGCAGCGGCACTTGAAAGTTCAATTTGGTCACGCAAAGCCGCCCATACCTTTTCCGCTTCTTCATCACTCATGTTGCCGATATTCTTTTTGTTTTCGGCAATGAATTTCTTTAATGCGTCAGATGCTTCTTTTGCGTTATCGGCAATGTTTTTGTTTAATTCTTGCGTCTTTTCGGCTTGGTCTGAATAGTATTGGAATGCCTCTACCACACCCATTATAGCACCTGTAATAAGTAGTGTCGGTGCAATGGCTGCCATAGTAGCCCACAATCCATTTAATGCAACACCTATTCCTCTAATAGCCAGAATAACACCTTTACTAACGCTTGCATTTCTCAACTCTTCCGCTGACAAAAGATTCATCCTGCGAATAGCCAGCATCAAAGGAATGTTTGACTTTTGGAATGAAGCCATCATAAGAGCATTGGCTTTTGTCACCCCTTTTGACGATAAAATTTGCTTATAGTCAGCCGATGTTACTCGATTTCTCGTAGCGACAAGTGCCATTTCATCTGCTGTAAGTTTTCTTGTAAGTTGTTCGTATTCAAGCATTGTTGCCTGCTTTCTCTTATAGGCAAGAATTGATTGCTTGATTGTAGCCATTCCCTTGCCCATTGCCATGTTTATGGCTATCTGTGCCGCCTTTGCCACACCGATAACGACCGCTATATCTGTAATGATACGTTTAAGTTCATTCCATTGCAAGAACAATTCTTTCAGTCCCTTTATTCCACCGACAAGAATACCTTGATTAGACTTGCCTATATCATTCAGCATATTGTTCCAAGCCAAAGTCAAGTTAGCCAACTGCACCTTTAATGTGTCAGCCATCTTCGCTTGAAAGTCAAAGAACTTTCCACCCTCATCGGTCATTTCCGTAATCACCTGCATCACGTCATTGTAACCAACGGCTTTCTTCTTTATTCGGTCATATACGTCACCAACAGACACCATCTTGCCCTCCAATTCGGTGTAGTGGTCTGCAAGATTCTTGACAAGCGGAATACCTGCATTCAGGAACATTCTTGCATCACGGCTGTTCAAATAGCCATACGCTTTAATCTGTCCCAAAGCATAAGTAAGACGTTCGATAGGGACACCGACAGCACTTGCCACATCAGCCAGCCTTCGTGTGGTATCAACAACGTCCTTTGCAGCCACATCGTAAGCCGTTAATTGCTTTGCCGCATTGGAAAGTTCAATCAGCGTGTAAGGTGACACAAGAGCCATCTGCGAAAGTTCATTGAATATCTGCGTTCCCCGTTCAGCGGAGTCAATCAAAATACCCAATGCCCTTTCGTTCATTTCGTACTGCGAACGGACTTCAATCAGATTCTTTATGAATGCCGTACTTTCACCAACGGTAAAGTAAAACGCCAGACGATTCTTCATATAGTTCCAAGAACGTGCAAGTGCATTGTTGGATGAAATCATTTGCTGATTCTTGCCCATCAGTTCATCGGACTTCTTCTTCAAACGGTCATATTCCATTTCTACCGTTTTCATTTCAGCAACCTGCTTCGGGTCTGTCAAATCCAGCCCCATCTTGTAAGCGTTTAGTTGCTGCATCTTGTAGGCGATTCTGTCAAGCGTGTTCTCCGGGTTGCCTAAAGCCTGTTCAAGACTTACAGGGCGATTCATCTGCTTTTGGATTTCCGAAAGAGCACGGCTAAACAACTGCAATTTCTCAACAATACCTCTTCCCTTTTCAGAGTCTCTTTCAGCGGCGGTCAACATCTGATATTCTTTTGTCAGCCTACTAACTCTCTGTGAAAGTAATTTATAAGAATCCAATTTTGCAAGACTCTCCATTGGTGTTTTTTTCCCGGCTGTGATAGAAAGATTGTACTTTGATACAGCCACCAAAGCCTCCTGTGCCAATCTTATGTCATTTTTCAAAGCCTGCCCTATTGGGGATTGTGCTTCTCCTTGACTCATAGAGGCATACGCTCGCTGCATGTCCCGTATATGCTGCTGCAGGTCTTTTAATCCGCTGATTGCTTGTTGCGTACCAGAAGTCATGTTGTCTTGTAATTGGTCACGCATGGCTTCACGAATTGCATTTGCGGTTTGCTGTGCCACCAGCCCTCTTTCTTTAAGGGCAACTTTTTCCTTCTCAATTTGCTCCAATCGGTCTTGTACCGTTTTTTGTTGTTCGGCGGCACGCTTTTTTTCTTGTGCAGCACCTTCTTCCGTGGTTTTATACAAGAAAGACAGTTTCATCTTTACTTTGTCTATCTCATTTCCCAGCGTAACGGTTTGGTTTTTTGAAAATAGCGGTGTGCCAGCAACCTTTTTTTTCAAAGCCTCTAACACTCGGAGTTTTTCTTGTGCTTGGTCAAACGTATCAACAGGCATAGCAACCGCACGTTCAAATATCTTAGTCGATTCCTTTTTGCTTTGTATTGCTTGTATTTGTTTTATTTGCTCCTCTGCCCCAACAACGAGTTTACTTGATGCTTTTTGCGAGTCTCTTTCTAACTGCTTGTAAAACTCACTCATTTTTTTGAGTTCATCAGAAGTCCGTACAAGCCCGTCCGTGTACTCTTTCATATTTGGAACAAATTGTTGTCTATTTTCAACATTTGAAAGAGTCATTTCCGCACGTTTCTTGTTCAGCAAATCTTGATACTTTGCAACATTCTGTATTGCTTGTGCGTATTTGTCGAGTTCTTCTCTTGTAAGAGTATATGGGTTCTTGCCTGCATACATTCGTTCTTGTCGTTGTGCAAATTGCAACATTCCAAGAAGTTTGTCATACGACATT
Source organism: uncultured Bacteroidales bacterium (assembly GCA_937892025.1). GTDB lineage: Bacteria > Bacteroidota > Bacteroidia > Bacteroidales > WCHB1-69 > UBA1205. Next base: position 4,163 of record CALAVA010000139.1, on the reverse strand, counting down.
GCCAAGCCATCCGCTTCTTTCTTCTCTTGCTTCAAACTTGCCGAACGCTTTGACGAGCCACCATCGGTGACACTACCAAGGTCAATCTTTGTCGTACCCAATGACCTCAAACTTTCTTGCATACGCTTTATCTGCGTATCAAAGTTTGTTGCCATAGCCTTTGTCTGTTCGTCAACGGTACTGACTAAATCGTTTATTGACTTTTTGAGGTCGGCATCACTGAGATGGGCGACCACCACTGTAGGGGTACTCATGTCGTATATATGTTTTTTATAGTTACTTTTTCTTTTTGTTGTTCTTTCTTACGGGTATCTCGTATTCCTCGCCCTCTTTCAAGTCTGGAATATTGAATCCGCTCATAAAGTTTTCAAGTTTCCGCTGTGACTTTAATGCCTCCGAATAGTTGTTCCAAGCCTTCTTGTCACTTCCATGCAGATACTTCGTATGCGTGTTGTCAACAGCCATGAACTGAATCCTCGCACAAGACAGGCGGTAAAGGTAATCATCAAGCGTGTACTGCGGAAACGCCCTCAAGAAGTCTGCTGCGTCCGCAACGACAGTGCTTCCATAAACTGTGATGCTGTCTCCTCCGACTTCTTCTTCCGCATCAGAAGTGAATCCGTAAGCGTACTCACCGATTTTTTGAGTAAAAAAAAAGCCGACAAATCTATTGACTTTATTGCACCCAATATGACAGCCGCCCATTGGTTCGCATCATAAGTGCTGTTCATCACCTTTATCTTCATCTGCCTTACCATTTCATCATTCCTCTCGTCCGCATCGTCCGAGGGGGTGAAGCGATGGTTACACAAGACAATCGCCATTATCTCGCACATTGCATCCAAATCCGTGCAAAGAGCCGTAATAACCTTGTTGTCATTATCCAATGTCTCGTCTGCTTTCTTCATATCCATCACAAGCCTACAAATGCGGTACAGGGAATAATAACGCATATTCTTTACCCTATATTCCTTGTCCCCAAGTGTGACCAACGAAGGACTGTCATTGATGATGTCAAGTATATCACGCTTTATCTCTATCGAGAAATCTTGCAGTTCATCAGTCTGCTGCTGTTCTGTTTCTTTCTTCATTTTCGCGCCGTTTTGTTTTTGCTTTCGTAACCTAAAAGGGGAACGTCACAGGGACACCCCTACAACGCTCCCCTCACGTCACGAAAACAAAAGAGTTATGATTTGTCAGTTCTTTGTGTAGTAGGTCTTACCATCCACTACCGAGGTGTCCCAAGTCAGACGGTAACTTGTACCATCGGTCTCATAGTAACCCTTGGTCTTTGGATTTCCAGAAGGTGAGATTACTGCGGTGAAAGTCACGGTAGAGCCACCGACAATCTTGTACATGTGGTCGTCAGTACCGTCGTTGTAGTTCAGGGCAGTAATGGTAACGCTGTAGTTCAGAGCACCATCCTCGTCCTTCTTGATAGTACCAACGGTCAACCCCTTGTACAGAACAAGAGCACTGTTACCACGCTGGAACTCCAACTTCCACTCATACTCGGTCGTGTAAGCATTGGCAGCACCCTCATAGGTGTCAGTGCCTGCGTCATACGTTCCACCAAACAGGGCAGGAAGTTCGGACAGGTCATAGTTTGCCAACTCGAAGTTGAAAGTCACAGGGTTACCGTCATACACGATGTCAAAAGGAGCATCGAAGAACTCGGCTTCAATCTCGGTGCTATCGGGCTCGTCCTGCCCAATCGTCAGACCTTTCAGGACACCGCTTACATTTGTGTAGTCACCAGAGCCACCAACGGCACGGAAGCCCAACATGGCGGTCTTTAAGGTTGTTTTCTTACTCATAGTTTGTTTCCTTTCTATTAGAGTGTTTATAAATGTTTATTCTTGTTTGTCTATGTTGACTATAAAAGATTTGATGAACGTGAAGTAAGAGTTGTTGGCGTTGGAAGTTTCGTCCGCATCCATTGACAGCACACTGCCCTCTTGGATGAAGTAAGTGCCCGTATTGTCCTCCGTGGCTAACTTGATAACGGTATTGATACCATCCTCGAAAGTCTTGTATTTTTCGTAGTCAAGTCTGCCCCTTGTGATAGGCGGAACGAAAGCCTCGATGTAACACCTTGCCCATCCGTATGCTTGCCCATTGAACTCTCCCTCATCGTTCAAATCACCTACATGGATTACAATAAACCCATCCTCGGTGTCCGACTTGGTAAGTTCCTGCGGCTCACGCATAGAGTACACGTTTTTCGTCACAACATCATATAGGAGGTTGTAAAGATAATCGTATATGTCTATTCTTGAATCGTTAAGCATAGTTTATTATGGGCTAAATGTTACTGCTTTCTCTCCAAACGTCTGCCTGATGGCATCGTACCTTTGGCTTATAACAAAAAAGTGGTTTGACCTACTTTGGTATGAAGATTTAGGGTCAAGATATACCGAATACGGTGCGGCAGCAACCCATACGACAACCCATCCGTTGCTTGGCGGTGTATATCCGTTTTGGATGAATGTAACTGCCTCTTCATTTCCCCAGATATTCGTCCCGTGGAACTTTGCGGGCTTGCTCGCCGACTTAGCCCTAAAACCACTTTCCTTTAGTTCGCCTTTGTAGTACACTCCCCATGCGTAACTATCTTCCAAGTTTTTTGTTCGATTTTTGAACGTATGGGTTGTAACCATCTTTTCAAGTTCCTCTTTGGCATACTCGACAAGCCTATTGGTCTGCTCGTTCACCCAATACTCGGTCAAGTCTTTCTCAACCTTTTTCAGATAACCACTCATTCCAGTAATCCTTGTCTTTTGCATACCCTTACCAACTGTTTCTCGATGCGTATATGCTTACACCACCTAACTGCGATGGCTCTGCATTATCCACCGTCAGGTTAAACGTCTCGCCATAACGAGTGATTTCTATCTTGTCACCCTTTCTTGGTACTATCCAGTTCCCATCATAGTCTTTTGTGAGGGGAATGCTAATGATGTAACTCGATGTCTGCAAGGTACGTCCTTCTTCGTCCGTAACCATGTGTTCATCCATAACACCATCATACACCGTGATAACTTGGTCAGCCTCACGTCCGCTACCCTCAATTATGCGGGTGATAGTTCCCAAGTAGGGGTATTCAAGTATCTCGTCTCTCGTCATAACCTGTCAACGTCAACTATTGGCACAAACTTGATTTTGTTCGCATTGGTCAACTCTTCCAAATCCTCACCTCTTTCGTCACCATATCTCTTGTAGATTCGGATAGCGTATTGTATCTTGTCATCTTGGTAAAAGTCCTGTTCACTGCCAATGGTCTTTTGATAGCCATTGTGTGACTGCGAAGTAGATGAAGTATTAGATGGACGTTTCAGCACCGCATACCAGATAACATCTGCGTCCATCAAGTCTCGCTGTCGCTTTGTCACCTGCGTTTCATCATACACATCGGCTTCTGGGTCAACACCCCTATCCAATGCGATTCTGATATAATGCTTTTCCTCAAAAGAGGAATACATATTCGATGCTTCAAGCCATTCTAATACTGTCATCTTACAAACAAACTACTAATAACCAAAACAAATCCAATATGAAAAAACACTATTAACCTGCGGTAGAGATGTCTACACATACGTGATACTGCGACTCGTTGAGAACCGTAGCATAGCGTCCAAGAGCGTCCGTATGGTAAGACTTGAGCATACCGTTAGGCGTAATCTTGTTGATTACATACAAGAAGTTCTGAATCTTAGCCAGCGAGAATTGAATATTGCTATTCACCTCGCCGCTGCGCATGAGAGCAACGTCGGCTGTCTCGGCGTGTACCAATACGCCTGCCATGCCAAGAGGACGCAGTACAACGGTATTCGCCTTCCATCCCGATACGTCGGTGATGCTGGTGAAATCCTGTACCTTGCTCGACTGCTTGACAACACGGATAGGCGCAACCTTGGAGATTGGCGAGCGGGTGTAAGCCACAAGCTGCTCCCAAGTAATGGTGTCAACGTCTGTGCCCGTGCCACCGCCGCTTGTAACGACGATAACCTTGTCGGGTGCGTAGAGGCGAATATAGCGGTTAACCTCGGCCTTGAAGAACGAGTTGTTAATCAAGATAGAGGTGATGATGCTATACGGAATATCCCACTCCATAGCGAAGTCGGACGGCAAGTTCTTGGCGGTCTTGAAGTCCTGCTCAATCT
>CALAVA010000138.1 GCA_937892025.1 uncultured Bacteroidales bacterium | reverse complement strand
ATTAATATTTATTATAACCTTATTTGACTCAAAAAAGATAGCATAAAATTTCAAATAAAAACAAGTATTTTGTAGATAAAGCCAAAATATCAAAGGAATGTTGTTTTTTTGGGGAGGCATTGTTGTATGGCATTAAAACAAAGCGGTATAACCAAATGTTATTTTTCCATTTGCCAATTTAATGGGGTTTCCATGTTGTCTGCCGAGTGCATAATTGAAAGCAAAAATGCCTGCTTTGGTGTCAAAAGAAATACCTGCTCCAAAACCGAAAGGGAAATCACTATTGTATTTTGCTGTTTTTTGTTGATAACCGGCAATATCAAAAAATAATTGCACATAAGATTTGGCTGCAAAGCTATAGCGAATTTCATCTCTAAGAATGATATATGTAGAAGCGAATATAGATTGTTGGTCAAAGCCTCGTATAGTTTTTAATCCGCCCAAACGGTAAAGTTCATTATAATACAAGCTATTGGCTTGCATGTGTCCACTTTGCAAAGATACCACCCATGTAAAACGTTTATGCAATGGAATGTAAAAATCTGCCATCAACTGTAAATTGATATTTGTTGTGGTCATGTTAATATCATATAATTCTGCTGGAATTTTAGAATTTTTGATTATTTTTTTCTTTCCTACAGCCATATCAGCCATAATATAAAACCCTTTGTGTGGATTAAAGACATAGTCTAAGTTTTGCCATACAAATGCAAGTCCATACAAATGTATGTTGTGGTCTATATTTTCGGGCAATTGTGTTAAAAGAGAGAGTGATTCATTGGCAATCAATCGTGAATTTTTATAAGTATAATACAATTTTAAATAGTTGCTTTGTTTGATATAGTATCGTAATCCTGCCGTCAGAGAGAGATTGATAAAAGAGGTGTCTTTTTTTTCTAATCCAAAATCAGCATCTATGCCAAATGGAGAATAGAACAGAAATGGAAAATCCATATTAATGTTCAACGTTTGTGATTGTGTTTGTGGGCGATTCCATGACAATTTGATGTTTTCTCCAAGCGTAAAAACATTGGTTAAATTCAAGTTTAATTGTCCTGTTATCAATACTTTTCCTGTAGTTTCATTGTTGGGGACAATTCCCAAATAGCCGTCAAACTGATTGATTTTTACTTTATCGGCAAAGATATATAGAGCGGCCTTGTTGGGAGCGAATGTCAAAGCAGCCTCTTGGGTTTGTGATAAAAAAGATAATTCTGACAATCTTTTGTTTACATTTTTCAATGCGGATTCATTGTAGGCATGTTTGCGTTTTAAGCCCAAATAGCCATACAAAAAACTGGGTTTTACTTTCATAGAACCATTTGTGATGATGCTATCCAGAATAACAAAATTGCCTTTGTCTATTTGTATGCTTGCTGTATGTTGGTTGGTTGGGTTGGGCAAATCAATAATTTGGGAACTTACAAAAGGGAATCCATTGTTTTCATAATATGAAACAATTTCATTATTAAGCAGTAGCAAATCGTTTATTGTTGTCGTCGTTTGGATTAGTTTTTGCAGTTTTTTGGGGATATTTTCTGTAGAGTCCACAAATGAGCAATGAATGTTTGCAATTTTTGCCGTAGGTCCGACAAAAATATGGGCATAAATTTGTTTGTTTTCTTGAAAAATAGTATCTAAATTAGTCCAAAGAAAGCCTTTTTTTTGCAGCCTTTTAATCAGTCGTTTACAATCTTTTTCGGCAGCAGTTATTTTTTTGTAAGATGATTTTATGTTTTTTGTTTTTAAGGTGATAGCCTCTTCATTTCCATTGATAAAATTTATATTTACAGGCATTTGAGATTTTGCTGTAAAAAATAGGAAAAGAGAGAGCAAAATAAGCAGGCTTTGTTTTTTCATGTTGTTCCAAATTGATAGGCGACGAAAAAAATCAAGGCATTGCTCCACATAAAAGTCTGTATTTTTCTGTTTTTTCTTGAGATGGCATTGATACCTATTGGGGACAAAGAATAATTGAACCGTCCGCCTATAATAAATTTGTCTTTAATGGCATAATGTATGCCGACAATGCCTCCCAAATCGCAAAAATAAAAACGGTTCATATCTTCTATTTTATTTTTATGCAAAAATTCATTGGCAGAAACCAATATATCAAACGACAATCCGATATCAAGATGAAGTTCTTTCCAGCAATTCCACATCAAAAACAAAGGCATTTCTATTTGATGGGTGCTTATTTTGTATTGAATATTGTTATCTTTACTGCCTTTTTGTGCATAATTGAGTTCCAATTGTAAGGCAAGTGGCTGTTTTTGAAAGGGAAAATTGACAAAACCACCGACAAACAAACCGAGTTTTTTGTATCCGCTATGCTCATCGCCATCAACTTGTGAAACCAACATGCCCAGATGCCCTCCACCTTTGAATATTTGAGCAAAACCCATAACCGGAAAGAGAAACAAAAATATAGAAATGATTATTGCCGTTTTGTGAGTATGGTGGTTCATTTCATTAAATCTTTTCCTATATCATGACGGAAATACACTTTGTCAAAATGGATTTTTTGAGCGTTGTTATTGGAGATGTTAAGTGCCTCACTGATGGAATTGCCGTATGAGGTAACTGTCAAAACCCGTCCACCATTGCTGACAATGGTTTTGTCTTCTGTAATTTTTGTTCCGGCATGAAAAACGATACTATCTTTTATTGTTTCTAAACCATTTATTTCTTTTCCTTTTTCGTATTTTTCTGGATAGCCGCCAGAAACCAATACAATGGTTGCGACATGTCGTTTGTCTATTTGTATATCAGCGTTTTTTAATTGTTTTTGCCCGCATAAGGCGAATAAATCCACCAAGTCATTTTTCAATCTTGGCAAAACGGATTCTGTTTCTGGGTCGCCTAAACGAACATTATATTCTATTACATAAGGATTCCCTTGTACGTTCATCAATCCGAAAAAGATAAAACCACAATAATCAATTTGTTCTTTTTGTAATCCTTCTATTGTCGTTCAATATAGGCGTTCTATAGTTGCAATAACGGTCTTCAGAGAAAACAATTCGCGTAAATGGATATCATTATTGGTAGGGAGGCTGGAGCTGCCAGCCCCAGATTATGTCTTAAGCAAGGAGAAAAAGCTTTCTATATCGGAACTCCCGGTAGTGTTCCAAAATCTGTAAGCCGTAGTCATTGCCGTCTTTCAATCGGCAGTGACGGTTCCATGACTCTAAGCAATGTGGAGAATCCGTTGTAAACTGACCCCCTCATTCCGGTCCTGATTGACCC
>CALAVA010000137.1 GCA_937892025.1 uncultured Bacteroidales bacterium | reverse complement strand
GTTACTGCCATTCAAGCGAAAGGAAGTGTGCTTATTCATCAAAAAATGTTTGAAAGTAGATTGTTCTTTGTTGATAAACTGATAGATATGGGTGCAAAAATTATTCTTTGTGACCCACATAGGGCTACCGTCATTGGCTTAAACCATCAAAACCCTTTGCGAGGCACTAATATGACTTCACCTGATATAAGAGCAGGAGTAGCACAATTGATTGCCGCATTGAGTGCAAAAGGAAAAAGCGTGATTAGCAATGTTGAGCAAATTGACCGTGGATACCAATGTATAGACGAACGCTTGAAAAGTATTGGAGCAGACATCAAACGTATTGATTGATATGAACGCCATTTTCTCTATCGCATATTTGCCTCCTATTGAGTATTTTACATTGTTGAGCAAGTGTGAGTACGCAAGTGTGGAAAAAAAAGAGAATTTTATCAAACAAACCTATCGCAACAGAACCTTGATTCCCTCTGCTAATGGCATTTTACCCTTGTCTATACCCGTATGCAAAAACGGAATACACAATTGTCCGATAGATTTGGTGGAAATAGATTATACTACCCCTTGGCAACGTGTACATTGGAGAGCCTTGGAAGCCGCTTATAATGCAAGCCCTTATTTCTTGTATTATCGAGATGATTTTGCACCATTCTATAAACAAAAAGATTTTAAATATCTCTTCGATTTTAATTGGCATTTGCTACAATTATTGCTAAAATTGTTCAACATGCAAGTAAATCTACACACCACAGAAGACTATTGCCCAACTCCTGAAAACGATTTTCGCTATATCATTTCACCAAAACAAAGACTAAAAGCAAATTATGCATTTAAAATAAGCCAAACTTATCGGCAAGTATTTGCTGATAAGTTTGATTTTCAGGCTAATATGTCTTGTGTGGATTTGTTGTTTAATCAAGCAACAGAGGCAAAAAAGTATATTATGCAATTAGAATTTGACTCCAAATAATCTCCTTGTTGAGAATATAAAATCCACTCATATTTAGTTATATACTCTCAAATAGATGTCATCAATTAGTTGTGCATTATATGCTTGTAGCGGTTCTTCGGCCTTGCCACTTAATGGATAGCCGTCTAAAATGTTAAATTTGGAACCACAGTTGTAATCAATTAAAATAAAGTTGTTGGTGGAATCCACTTCCACACGTCCACCATTCTCCCAATCATAAGGACATGCCCTATCGTATGCGTGAAAAGTCAATACGTCTGAACGATAAATGAAAATTCCACTTACCCCACCTGTAACATATTCATAACCACCTATATGTATTAAATCTGTGGAGGTGGTATTAAGCGTGAAATTCACTCTCATATAAGGAATAACTTGGTTGTTATGCTTGCATGAACATAAGATTAGACAAAATAAACTCGTTAATAAAAGGTGCTTTTTCATATTTGGGTTATTTGTTGGAATTGTATAGGTTTTGTAATTCCTGCCAGACTAATGTCTCACTCTTGTCCCACGAAAATTTTTGTAATTGTTTTTGTCCTTTTTCAATAAGATTTTGAGTCAATGTTTTGTCTTTTATGATATTACACATTGCTTCTACAATTTCATCGGTGTTATATGGATTGACCAAAATGGCAGCATCGCCCGCCACTTCGGGCATCGCCGTAATGTTTGAACTTATTACAGGAGTGTGACAGGCAAAGGCTTCCAAAATTGGAACCCCAAAACCTTCAAACAGAGAAGGATATAACAAAGCCTTTGCAGAAGCAAGCAGTTTGTTAAGAACCGCAGTGGAAATATAATTGGTAAAAATAACCTCATCTTTGAACTTCATTTTATTTAAGGTATAAGTCATTTCTTTATCCCAATGTTTTCGGTTGCCGACAAATAACAATTGTTCTATATGACCTTTTTGCTTAAATTTTTCAAACGCTAACAAAATATTAACGATGTTTTTACGCTTGTTGATGGTTCCTACACAGATAAAGAAAGGTTTTCCCATCGTGTATTGCTTGCATATTTTTGTTTGTTCTGAAGTAGAGATGGAATAAAAATCTTTCGCACAAGCATTTGGAATGACTATAATATCTTTTGTGTCAATATCATATTGTTGCCCGATGTCCAAACGTGAAAAATTAGATACCGTTGCCAATTTGTTCGCTTTTTTGGCATATTTGGGGAAGAAAAAACGATAATATACATAGACAAGAGGAGGAAGCGTGTTTGATAAATGTTCAAAATTTAAGTCGTGAATGACATTTAGAGATTTGACATCGCTTTTCATACTTAAAAATCCATCAGGAGAAAAAAACACATCTATGTTTTCTTTTTTGATGGCTTTGGGTAAACTTAATTCAAAAAAACAAAACCACAAAAAAGGGTGTCTGGCTTGGGGAAACAAAACAATAGGTTTTACATTTGGTGCAAATATAAAATCTTTATCGGGTTGCCTATCAAAGAAAAATATAAATTCGTCATCGGGATGTTTTTTGACCATTCTTTGTAAAATTTCATAGGCATACCATGCCAAGCCGTCCATTTTTCCTTTGACAAGCAATCTCGTATTGACTCCAATTCGCATTTTTTACAGATTTATTGTTTGTTGATTACAATATCATTTTTTTCTTCGTCATAATCTACAATGATGGTGTCACCTTTGCCAATATGTTCAGTGATAATTTCTTCTGCAATAGTGTCTTCTATGTATTTTTGTATGACACGTTTTAAGGGTCTTGCTCCATATTGGGTACTCCAACCTTTTTCAGCGATAAAATCTTTTGTCTTTTCACTCAAAGTGAAAGTAATGCCCAATTCTTGCATTCGTTGATAAACATATTTGATTTCTAAATCAATAATTTTATGAATATCTTCTCTTTGTAAAGGATTGAAAATAATAATGTCATCAATTCTGTTGAGAAATTCAGGAGCAAATTGTTTGTTTAGGGCATCTTCAATTGTTTTTTGAGCATCTTTGATAGCATTTTCTTGTCTTGTCGCAGTCGAAAAACCTACGCCTTGTCCAAAGTCTTTCAATTGACGGCTGCCTATGTTGGAGGTCATGATGATGATAGTATTTTTAAAATCAACAGTTCTGCCGAGACTATCGGTCAAACGCCCCTCGTCAAAAACTTGTAGCAATAGGTTGAATACATC
>CALAVA010000136.1 GCA_937892025.1 uncultured Bacteroidales bacterium | reverse complement strand
TGCGGCACACCTCGAGCGCACGCCGCATGACCACTCCGTCGTGGTCGCTGTCATCGCCCTTGCAGCCGTTTAGGTTGTAGGCCGCCGTGTTGATGATGGCGAAACCCGCCTCGTTGTGGCCGCCCCAAACATTGAGAGGCGCGGTGTCACCGGCGTTCACCAAGCCAATGTAACGATAGATTTTCCCTTGCACCACAATGCTCATGTTGTGCAGCGAATCCGTGTCGCGGTTCTTGAAAATCAGCGGGCGGCCGTCCTTGGTGGCCCGACCCGATACGATGACCGAGGTGCAAGCCGACAAAGGTTGAACGTTGGCCAGCAGAGCGGCAAGCAACAAAGCTATGGTCAACAACGGTCTTTTCTTTCTTTTCATGGTGTCTCGTATTTCGGGGCAAATATAAGGTTTTCCGTTGACACGCGCATCATCCCGCGTCAAAAACGCTGATTGCAGGTTCAAATAGCAAGTGCAAAAATAGTGAAAATTTAATTATAAAGTTCAAAGAACTTGTTTTTAGAGGAGTTGAATAGCCGTTTTCCCCTTGGTTTCCTATTGATTTTGGTTATGCGTTATTGAGCCTATCAAAATATCCGTGTAATTTGAAAAATTATTATTGGTGTCCGCTAAAACTTTTTGAGGACAGCCATATTGTAAAAAAATATTATTTAGGCTATAATTGATTTGTCTGTTGATTTTAGATAGCAAATATAATAAAATTTATTGTACCTTTGCAAAAGAATGCAAAATAATACAATATGATGCTGTACAAGAAAAAAAGTTTTTTATTGATAATAATCGCTTATTTGGTTTTACCCTCTTTGGTGGCACAAAAAAAATCTTCTTCCCATGATATTTCTTCGTTTTCATATATTTTACCCTATAATTATTTTGACATAGAGGTAACACTTGTCAGACAAGAGCAAAAAAAAGGTCCATTGGTTGATTTTGCGAACAAATTGACAGAAAACAAACAAGAAATTATTCAAAAAGATAGTTTTTTTTATACTTTTTCTACTCTTAGGCTGACATGGAAATCAGATGGGGACACGACAAAAATATTTCCCATTCAAGTTAATCAGCCTTCATTTGAAACTTTTGCAAAAAATGGTATGATAGTTGGTTTTTGTCCTATACAAACTATACAAGAAACCTATAATTTTGAACTCGCAGAAACCAAGCCCTTTAACAATAGGTTTTATTTATTTCACCCCAATGAAAAGGAGCAAATATTTGATACCACTTATCAGATAGTTTACAAGGATGAGGAAATTATAAGAATCCCCAAAGTCAGTTCACGTTTGCAACCGCAATCGGGCGAGAGTTATGCACAAGAAGTAATAGATGAGATATTGGATATTAGAGATACTCGAAAAGATTTATTGTCTGGTATGTTGGAAGTGGATTTCTCTCGCTTGGATTTGATGTTAGAAGGCTTGAATGCTCGAGAGGCTGATTTGGCGGTTCTCTTTACGGGTTATACAGAAAAGACAAGTGAAACGCAAACGTTTCGTGTTATTCCAGAAGGCAATGCTGATACCTTGTATTGTCCTTTGTTTGGCTTTTCTTCGTCTTTCGGTTTTACTAAAGACAATTATATTCAAAGATATAAGTTGATGTTGTGTAAAGAAAAGCCCTTTCATATACCATTGTCGGCTACAACCCCTAAAAACAATGGGGTTATAGTAAACAATCCCGCCTATTATGCCGTTTTTTTGATGTGTGATAATGAACTTTTGCAATGTTTAGGACATTATCCTATTGCTCAAAGTGGTACGACAAAATATGTAGATGAATCTTTGTTACAGATAGAAATCAATCCATATACAGGGGCTGTAGAAACAATAAAACCCAATAAAAAATAAATTCAATGAGTTTAAATACACCCAAAACGGCATTGTTTGCAGGCAGTTTTGACCCAATAACATTAGGTCATGAAAGTATTGCCTTGAGAGCCTCTGCCTTGTTTGATAAATTATATATCGGAATTGGCAAAAATGGAAAAAAACAATCGTTGTTTTCTTTAGAACAACGTTTAGAAATGTTAAACATTGTTT
>CALAVA010000135.1 GCA_937892025.1 uncultured Bacteroidales bacterium | reverse complement strand
GGAGAGCAAGAGGGAAAAATGCTTTTACGGGTTCTAATGATGAAAGAGAAAATACGCTTAATCAATTGCTTACAGAAATGGATGGATTTTCTACCAATGCAGGTATTATTATTTTGGCTGCAACAAATAGGGCTGATATTTTAGATAGAGCCTTGTTAAGAGCAGGACGTTTTGATAGACAGATATATGTGGATTTGCCTGATTTGGAAGAACGAAGAGCTATTTTTGGGGTACATATCCGTCCTTTAAAATTAGCAAAAGACGTAGATTTGGATTTCTTTGCCAAACAAACACCCGGCTTTTCAGGTGCAGATATCGCTAACGTTTGTAATGAGGCCGCTTTGGTCGCTGCTCGTAAAAATAAACAAGAAGTTGAAAAACAAGATTTTTTAGATGCTATCGATAGAATAATTGGTGGTTTGGAAAAACGTACTAAAATCATTTCTGCACAAGAGAAAAAAATTATTGCTTTTCATGAAGCAGGGCATGCTACTGTTAGTTGGATGTTGCGTTATGCTGCTCCATTGGTGAAAGTTACAATTGTTCCACGTGGCAAATCACTCGGTGCCGCTTGGTATTTGCCTGAAGAAAGACAAATAACCAATACAGACCAATTATTAGATGAAATAACAGCCACTTTAGGAGGGCGTGCTGCTGAAGATGTGGTGTTTGGAAAAATATCAACAGGGGCATTAAACGACTTGGAACGAACAACAAAACAAGCCTATGCTATGGTGGTTTATTATGGCTTGAATGAAAAAGTCGGAAATTTAAGTTATTACGACTCTTCCGGACAAAGTGAGTATTCTTTTAATAAACCATATAGCGAAAAAACCGCAGAAACAATAGATAATGAAGTACATCTTTTGGTAGAAAAAGCCTATAATAGAGCAAAAGAAATTTTGAACGCCAATAAAGACAAATTGGAACAATTGGCTAATCAATTATTAGAAAAAGAAGTTATTTATAGAGAGGATTTGGAACGTATTTTCGGCAAACGTCCTTTTGAAGAACCTATTTCTATTGACAAAGAGCATACAGAAAAGCAGGCTGAAGACCTTCAAAATGATGAAATATTATCAATGGATGCTGAAATCTAAAATGACAACAAAGCAATGAAAAATTTGATAACAAGAACACTAACAGGAGCGATATTTGTGGCTTTGGTGGTTGGTTCCATCTGGTTTTCAGATACTATTTTGTTAAATGTGTTTTTGTTGTTCACTTGTTTGGGAATTTATGAATATGCCACTTTGTTAAAAGAAAAAAATATCAATCTGTCATTCTTTTTCTATGTTGTAGCCATTTGCTTGTATCTTTTGCCTTATTGTCAGCATTATCAGTTTGGAAAAATGAATTTTTTGTTGGCTACCGCATTGTCCTTAATTGCTATTCTGTTTATTGTAGAATTGTTTAGAAAGCAAGAAAATCCATTCGCTGTCATCGCATATTCTGTTTTAGGTTTAATATGGATAGTATTGCCATTCTCTTTAGTGAATATTTTACCGATATACTTTGGAAAACAAGCAAAATATTTATTATTGATGTTTTTTATTCTTGTGTGGGCTAATGACACATTGGCTTATTGTGCGGGGTCCTTATTTGGAAAACATAAATTGTTTGAACGTATTTCTCCAAAGAAAACATGGGAAGGAACATTGATTTCTGCAGTTTTGACCATGTTATTGGCTTGTTTTTTGCCAAAAATATTTGCCTTAAACTTAACAATTGTGCAAATGTTGATTTTTTCAGCAATTATTATCGTTATTGGCACTTTGGGCGATTTGACAGAATCGCTTTTTAAACGTTCTTTGGACGTGAAAGATTCTGGAAATATTTTGCCCGGACATGGCGGAATTTTGGATAGATTTGATTCTT
>CALAVA010000134.1 GCA_937892025.1 uncultured Bacteroidales bacterium | reverse complement strand
AAGAAATGCCAGAAAGATGGTTGCAGACCTATAAAAAAATTAAACCTTAAAATTTATGAAATCGGTTTGTGTGAATAAGATTCTGTCGGGTTATTTTGCTGCAAGATGTGGAAGAATTGACAATATAATGAACAATCCATTGGAATGTCAGCGTTTTGTTTTGAAAAACCTTTTAACCTCTGCCAAACATACACAATATGGACGCCAATATGGTTTTGATTCTGTAGCAAACTATGAACAATTTGCACAACAAACACCGATTAACGATTACCAAAGTCTTTATCCTTATATAGAAAAAATGATTAAAGGTGAAAAGAATGTACTTTGGAGAGGTCATATCAAGTGGTTTGCAAAATCTTCAGGCACAAGTGGTCGCAAAAGCAAGTATATTCCCGTCAGTCATGAATCGCTTTGGAATAACAATTACCAAAGTGGACGAGATACATTGTCATTATATATTGCAAATCGTCCTGATTCAAAGTTATTTATGGGCAAAACTTTTTCTTTGACAGGGGCTTTGCGTTCTTCTGACATAAATGATAAGGCAATATGTGGCGATATTTCGGCTTTTTTAGTGAAAGGTTTGCCTTCTTGGGCTAATTTTTTCAAAACACCGCCTTATCATATTGCCCTGTTGCCTGATTGGAATGAAAAATTAGAACAATTTGCACAACACATGAAAAAACAAGATGTGAGGGCTATTGCAGGTGTTCCTTCTTGGATATTGATGATAGTGAAAAGGATAATGGAATTGGAACAAAAAAATAATCTTTGTGAGATTTGGCCCAATTTGGAACTTTTTATGCATGGTGGTGTGAATTTTTCACCTTATAGAAAACAATATGAGCATATTACAAATAAAAACCTTTGTTTTTGGCAAGTTTATAATGCCAGTGAAGGTTATTTTGCTACACAAGATAGACTTGTCGCCGATGATATGCTTTTGCTTGTTGATAATGGCGTGTTTTTTGAGTTTATTCCGATGGATAATTTTTCCACTAATGAGTATGCAAATGCCATTCCCTTGGAAAAAGTCAAAGTGGGGAAAAATTATGCTATTGTCATTACGACCAATGCGGGTTTGTGGCGATATGTCATTGGTGATGTCGTGCAATTTACCTCTTTGAATCCCTATAGAATTGTCATTGTAGGTAGAACAACTCATTTTGTCAATGCTTTTGGGGAAGAATTGATTGTAGATAATGCAGAAAAAGCCTTATCCATTGCTTGTCAAAAAACTAATGCCATCATTAGTGAATATACCATGGCTCCCGTTTATCTTTCTTCTACACAAAAGGCGGCTCATCAATGGTTGATAGAATTTGAACAAGTGCCACAATCTTTGGCAGAATTTACGCAAGTCTTAGATGAAGAGTTGAAAAATCAAAACTCAGATTATGAAGCCAAACGAACAGCCGATATTTTGTTGCAAATGCCTATTGTTCAACAGATGCCTAAGGGAACGTTTCTAAAATGGTTGGCATCAAAAAATAGGTTAGGAGGACAATTCAAAGTACCACGTTTGTCTAACGATAGATTAGTAATTGAGGAAATTTTGTCTATGGTGGATAATTTGTAAGATAAATTTAGGTTTATTTGAAAAAAAAGTATTTACTTTGCGTATTATTTGAAAATAATTAAAAATTATATATACAAAATATTAATAAGATGGAAAATATAAATTGGAAAGAATTGTCATTTGGTTATATGAAAACCAATTACAATGTGAGATGTTATTACCGTGATGGTCAATGGGGTGAATTGGAAGTTTCTTCTTCTGAAGAAATACCTATTCACATGGCTGCCACTTGTTTGCATTATGGTCAAGAGGGCTTTGAAGGTTTGAAGGCTTTTCGTGGTAAAGACGGAAAGGTGCGTGTGTTCCGTATGGATGAAAATGCAAAACGTTTGGCATCTACTGCTCATGGTATCATGATGGCTGAATTCCCTATAGAGAAATTTAGAGAAGCCATTGCCAAGGTTATCCGTTTAAACAAAGAGTTTATTCCTCCTTATGGAACAGGTGCTTCCTTATATCTTCGTCCTTTGTTGATAGGTACAGGAGCACAAGTGGGCGTAAAACCAGCAAATGAATATTTGTTTATCGTGTTTGTAACCCCTGTAGGTCCTTATTTCAAAGGTGGTTTCACGGCTAATCCATACGTAATTACTCGCAAATATGACCGCTCTGCACCATTAGGAACAGGTATTTACAAAGTGGGTGGAAATTATGCAGCAAGTATGCGTGCTCATAGCGAAGCATGTCATGGCGGTGAATATGCTTGTGAATTCTATTTGGATGCCAAAGAAAAACATTATATAGATGAAGCAGGTGCGGCTAACTTTTTCGGTATTAAAAACAATACCTATATCACTCCACAATCAACCTCTATATTGCCTTCTATTACCAATAAATCATTGATACAGTTGGCAGAACATCTTGGCATGAAAACAGAACGGCGTCCTATTCCTGTTGAAGAATTAGAAACTTTTGAGGAGGCTGGTGCTTGTGGTACG
>CALAVA010000133.1 GCA_937892025.1 uncultured Bacteroidales bacterium | reverse complement strand
ATAGACATTACAGAACCACAAACAGGGTCAATCAAACCGATAGAAGGAGCGTGTCCCAAAGCCGTGGCAATGCCATTTTTGCCTTGAAAATCTAAGGCCACAGCACCCAAATCGCTCAAAGGCAATTGCAAAGCACCACAACATTGTTGGCGAGCAATTTTGCCTGTAACAGAACGATCAACTTTGTTGGTCAACCAGTCTTTGCACCCGACTGCTTCTAAAGAAAATAGACTTTCTATAGTTTTATACAAATTATCTATCTCTGTATCTACAGGTTGATAGGTTGAGTTTGTCGTTTGGTCATGAATGATAGTTTTTGGGGGATTGCCAAACATATCTTCAATGGTTAAATCTATAGGATTTACCCCCAATTGTTTTTGTTCAAAAAGGAAACGGTGATTATCTGTAGATTCTCCGACAACATACATAGGCGAACGTTCTCTATCGGCAATACGTTGCATTTGTGCGACATCTGTTTCTTTGAGCAAAACGCCCATTCTTTCTTGAGATTCATTGCCGATGATTTCTTTTGCTGACAATGTTTTATCTCCGATAGGAAGTTTATCCACCTCAATTTTTCCTCCTGTTTCTTCCAATAATTCTGACAAACAATTGAGGTGTCCTCCTGCTCCGTGGTCATGTATGCTAACAATTGGATTGATATCGTTTTCTGTCATGGCTCTCACGACATTAAAAACACGTTTTTGCATTTCAGGATTAGAACGTTGTACGGCATTCAGTTCTATAGTTTTGGAGAACTGCCCTGTGGCCACAGACGACACAGCACCACCTCCCATTCCTATGCGATAATTATCGCCACCAAGCACAACCACTTTTTCACCGGCTTTTGCAGATTGTTTGGTGGCATGTTTTTTATTGGCATAACCCACACCACCGGCCAACATTATTACTTTATCAAAACCATAGATTTTGTTATTTTCTTCATGTTCAAAAGTTAATAAAGAGCCACAAATAAGCGGTTGTCCAAATTTATTACCAAAATCACTGGCTCCATTAGAAGCCTTGATAAGAATATCTTCTGGGGTTTGATACAACCATGAGCGTGCTTGTATCTGATTTTCATACTTTTTTTCTACACAATTTCTTGGATATGAGGTCATATAAACAGCGGTTCCTGCCATTGGAATAGAACCTGTTCCACCTGCCATACGGTCTCTAATTTCACCACCAGAACCCGTAGCGGCACCATTGAATGGCTCCACTGTAGTTGGAAAATTATGCGTTTCTGCCTTTAAAGAAATAACGGTATCTATTTCTTTTTCTTGAAACCAATCTGCCTTGTCTGCCGACTTAGGACTAAATTGTGTTGCTTTGGGTCCTTCTACAAAAGCCACGTTATCTTTGTAAGCCGAAACCAAATGATTCGGATTCTCTTTGGAAGTCTTTTTTATCATTGAAAACATCAAGTTGTCCTCCACAATTTACAAAAATCTTACTCATATTAAACCTCCATTTCTTCTCCAGCATCTAACTTCATATTTTGAATAACCCAATCATCATCAAATTCTCTATTGATACTTGGATATTCTAAGTCTTGCTCTTCTTCACGA
>CALAVA010000132.1 GCA_937892025.1 uncultured Bacteroidales bacterium | reverse complement strand
CTGTGTTTGGAGCAACGCCCTGGCCTACAACCACATATTGTTTAAGAATTTCTTCTCTTGTCATAGAAGAAGGGTCATTATTGACCATATTTTCATTGTCAGAAACTTGTGGCAAGCCTAAAGTGTCTTCTGAAACTTCTGCTGTATTTTCAACAAGTCCTTCTTCTTGTGTTAACAACGTAGAATCATTGTTAGTTGTTGTGTCTTGTGCAATTTCAGTTTCTTGGGTAGTGTTATAGGCTTTTACTCTTTCGTCTATTTCATTGTACAGATGGGCAATTTCAGAGATATCGTATGTTTTCCAAAATTCCAGACTTGCGGTTCCTTGCAACAATCGGCGTACACGTTCAGGTTCTTTTACGCCGGGCAATTCTATCATAATTCTTCCCGTTTGAGCCATACGTTGTATATTGGGTTGGGCGACACCAAAACGGTCTATACGCGTACGCAATACCATAAATGTATTCTCCAATGCAGCATCGGTTTCTTCTCGAATTGCCTTTATGACATCATCATTGGTAGGATTGGTTTGGCTTAAACTTAATTTTCTAAATATAGTGGACAATTTAGCATTAGCAGGAGCCACTTCTTTAAATGATTGATAGAACAAAGTAACGAAATCAGTTTGAGATGTTTTTTGTTTTGTTTCTGCTAAATTCATTGCTTTAACAAATAAAGAATCTTTAGCACCATTGCCTGCTAAAGACCTAATGATTTCTGGAACAGAAACCTCTAACATAACATTCATACCACCTCTCAAGTCAAGACCTAAATTGACTTCCAATTCTTTACATTCTTTATAGGTCTTTTTTGATACCCCGATGTTAAAAATAACAGAATCTGCCATTTTTGCAAGATATTCGTTTTCTCTTGCCTTATAGGAAGAATCCAACAAATAACTTTCGGCAAAAGTATTGCCTGCAGCCTGTTCTATTAACATGTCCTTACTTGGGTCATTTTGGGCGTAAGTCTTCGCTTTTTTCTCCACTTGGCGTGTACAATAAGTAAACGACAACGAATATACACAAACTAAAGCGAAAGTTACAGCAAAAAATAAGATAAATCCTTTGTTTCGCATTGCTTTTTATTTAATAATTAACACTTTATATAAATATACTTTATTTTTTTTTCAAAGTGCAAATATAGCAGAAAATATTGAATTTCTTGTACTATTATTTGATTTTTTTTGTTTATGATTAGAGTTTTGCAATTAAATTGTTTATCAATTCTTTAATTTTTTTTTCATGAATATGATAAGACAAATGGTGATTTTCGGTATAAATAAACATAGCATGCAACGAGAAATCTTTGTCGGCCAACATAGCAAACAACGGTTGCTTGTTTTTGCGATAAGTTTCACGTATCAAGCGTTTTACTCTATTCCTATCCACGGCATGTTTAAACCTTTTTTTACTGACAACAACAGCTACTTGCACCTCTTCATTTTGTTTGGCAACCTTAATATATTTACACAACAAAGGATAAGTAAACAGCGTTTGTCCATTCGATAATAAATATTGAATATCAGAGCGTTTACAAAGTTTTTGTGATTTGGGAAACGTTTGTTCGTTCGCCATTTTTCAACGTTTACGATTGGAAAGTTGAAGATATTTGTCCAAAGCCATAAAAATAGAAGGGGTTTCAGGTTGAGGTGCCCATACGTCCACATTAAGCCCTGCTGTTTGAGCGGCTGTTAGCACTTTTAAACCCGAAGCAGCAAATACCATATCTCCTTGTTCA
The DNA here is from genome assembly GCA_937892025.1 of uncultured Bacteroidales bacterium. GTDB lineage: Bacteria > Bacteroidota > Bacteroidia > Bacteroidales > WCHB1-69 > UBA1205. The sequence goes on along the minus strand of CALAVA010000132.1, from coordinate 759 downwards.
TAGTCTGGAAAACTTTGATATAAGGCTTGTACACCATACGGACTAAACAAAACCACCATATCATAATCATAGATATTGATAGACTTAACCATATCTGGAAAAACAATTTTAAACATTTCTGCTTTTACATATTGAATATTGGGAATGGAGTCTATCAAATTTAACAACTCATTTAAACTTGAATCTGTTGGACAAGGCACTAAAAAATTATCCGTTTCTGCAAATTTTGATATTTCTTTAACTAATGTTTGCACAGAACCATCTTCTGCAAAAAATATCTTGCGTTTACGATAAACTGTATATTTTTGAAGATAATTGGCTGTGGCCGTATTTGAACAGAAAAACTTTAGGGTTATAGGTAGTTTTATTTTACTTTCTTCTACAATTCTAAAAAAATGATCTACAGCATTTTTATTAGTAATAACAATAGCCGAATAATCCAAAATATTTATCTTTGATTTTTGAAATTCTGCCAAAGATAGACCTTCTACTTGAAAGAATTTGTAAAAATCAATTTTCACTCCGTGTTTTTTTATCAAATCTGCATACGGAGTTTTATCCAAATTTTGAGGAGCATTTTGTGAAAACAGAATTTTTTTAATCTTCACAATACTATTCTTTATATTTATCTTTTTTTTATTTAATTAGAAATCTGTTTATTACAAATTTCACTATAACTGCCAATGGCAAAATTTCAACGCTGCAAAGGTACAAAAAAAATTCATGCCATAACATCTTTTTTTGAAAAATCCGCCATGC
>CALAVA010000131.1 GCA_937892025.1 uncultured Bacteroidales bacterium | reverse complement strand
TTTTTTTTGCCTTTTTTCTTTAAATCATTAAGTAGATAATTTCCCAATTTTGGAAGATATTTAACGGTATGTTTGTTCATGTCATAATCAACAAAACCATATTGTACAAGTTGGAAAATCAAACTTTGCACATCAGACCGGGAATATCTGAAATAGGCGGCAATTTCTTCAATAGTAGCGACTTTCAATCCTGATTTTCTATAAAATTCATACAAGGTATAAAGTGGATTCACTTGATTCATCCCCATAAACTGATACAATCTGTCAGCCGAAAAATAAGAGGTAGATTCAAACAAGGCATTTACATTGCCCATTGGTCCCGGAAGGGAGCCAAATTCAATGTTTTCTTCAGTCATTTTCCAATGTAATGCATCTGCATATATCTCAATCTGATGATAAGAATCTAAAAACGGCATACGCATTGGTCCTTCTTTGCCACGCACAAGCCACAATTCTCTATTGTTAGGTGTATATTGTAATTCTATAGCCGAATGAAAAATAGAATCTTTTTCCAAACCTATAGAATCTTTTTTGACATACAACACAATTTGACATGCTTTAGAGTACAATTGTTGAGGTTTTAACACAAAATTGATAGCCTTTGTAACTAAAACAATTTCATTATCTCGCTTGAATTGCAATTCAGACAAATTAACCGTATCGCCTTGTCCCATAAATGTATTACCTCGCACTTGAATGCCGCCACAAAAATCCACCTCCGCATAAATATTATTAACTTTGATGTTTTTGTCATAACTTGTAAAACGCGGATAAGTAATCTTTTCTGCACTCACTTCCGTGGACATAACCCTATCTTCTAACTTCCCCAATTGCGGAGCTGAAAAATATGCTGGATTATGATACAAGGCTTGTTCTATTTCAATATGTACAGACCTTAACAGAATGGTATATTTATCAAAAGTTGCATAGACATTTTCTTCCACCCCTGCTTTTTGCCAATCTACAACGCCCTTATTGCCGACAAAAAGCATAGCTGTAGGCATAAAATACCCTGAGGTGTTTTTTATTTGCAAACTATCTTTCTCATTAGAAGCCACCAAATCCAATTTAGGAAAAACAATTTTCGGAACAGAATCAAAATCACAATAAAAAAGGTCTGCTTTATCGGCATACCACTTTAAACCCGAATATCTATTGAGAATCTTATTTTGCAACACATCAGAATAAATTTTCATTTGTGTGCTAAATTGATTGGGTATTTCTGCGATGATATATTCCACCGAACGAGCAAAATTTTGTTCACTTTTTATAGACTGATTACTTTCTGTCAGCAAATGATAGGTTTTGATAAAATCAGCCACATGAGGAATGGGACGCAATTTGGCTTTAAACATTTTATTGGTAAGTTCTATAAACCTCAACTGCTCATCAGTAGTCATTGCGTTCCATAATGTTGGAAAACTTTCAACAATTGACTCTGCCTGTGCCTTTTGGTCTTTGTTCACTGCAGAATAGATATTGGTTAATTCTTCTATGGTTAGATTAGGATTGGCTGTCAAATGTTTTACATTTTGGGCAAAACCAAGCATAGGTACCCATAAAAGCACAACTGCAATGAACAATATATTTTTCATATTCTTTTATTTTATCAATTTACTCAAATACATTTTTTGACCAATCGGGCAGCCACCCATTCGTTTTTCTCACAATGAGAATCATAAACAAGACCATATTTTTCTGCCTCTTCTTTCAACAAATTTAAATCAGGATTTAAGAAAAAACCACTCAAAAACAAGACAGCATTCTTTTTCATGGCTTGAGCATAAAATTTCATATCTCGCAAAAGAATATTACGATTGATATTTGCAATAACAATATCAAAATCAGTGTCTTTCACTAAGGCAACATCACCATAAAGTGCTATAACATTTTGACAATCATTTCTTTTGATATTTTCCATGCAATTATGATATGCCCATTTGTCATTATCGATAGCCAACACGTATTTGGCACCTCGTTTTTTTGCCAAAATGGCTAAAACTCCAGTGCCTGTTCCCATATCCAAGACCTTTTTGTCGACACAATCTTCCCGTAGCAAATAACTCACCAATTGTGCAGTGGTAGGATGATGAGCGGTTCCAAAAGACATCTCTGGTTTTATAATAATATCATATCCGATATTTTGTATTGGTTCATGAAAAGGAGCCCGAATATAACATTGATTGTCAATCAAAACGGGCTGATAACTTTGTTCCCAAAGAGCATTCCAATTTTTATCTTCCATTTGATGATAAGTGAAAGAAAAATCAAATGAAAAATTGCTTGCCTGCTGTAACAAATTATCAAAATTTTGTTTATCAAAATTTTCTTGAGAGATGTAAGCGTTCAAGCCATGGGCATTTTCTTCAAAACTATCACAGCCCAACTCTGACAACAAGGCAATGAGAATTTCATTGCCTTCAGTAGGTTCGCTTACTTGACATCTTATTTCAATATAAGCCATTTAATCGTTTTTAGTGCAAGTTTCAGCAGCATTTATAATTTCAATAAAATCTTTGGCGGACAAAGAGGCTCCTCCAATAAGTCCACCATCAACATCTTCACAAGTAAACAAATCCAAAGCATTTTTAGCATTACAACTTCCACCATAGAGAATATAAGTATTATAAGCAATTTCTGTACCATATTTTTCTTCTATAAGTTTCCTTATAAATGCATGTACTTCTTGTGCTTGCTGTGGTGTGGCTGTCAAGCCTGTTCCTATGGCCCAAATGGGTTCATAAGCAATTGTTACATTTTCAAATTGTTCGGCGGACAAATGGAACAAGGTATTTTTGATTTGTTTTTCTATAACTTGTTTAAAATTATCGTTTTGTCTATCTGCCAAACTTTCTCCACAGCAGAAAATAGGATTTATCTCATTGGCTAACAATAGGTCTATTTTTTTGACCAATTCTTCATCGGTTTCATGGAAATAGGTTCTTCTTTCCGAATGTCCCACAATACAAAAATCCACATCAACAGAATTGAGCATTGCCGCACTAATTTCTCCCGTATAAGCACCTTTTTCTGCGTATGATACATTTTGAGCACCTACATAAAAATTACTTTCTTGGGCAACATCCGTTGCCATCTCAAGGTATAATGCGGGCGGACAAATAATAACTTCTGTTTCTAAACGCATGTCTTCTAAAGATTCTGCTATTGCTACCAACAAATCTTCTGCCTCAGAAAATGTATTGTTCATTTTCCAATTACCAGCCACTATTTTATTTTTCATATTGCTATTTTTTTTAAAATTTATATTCAATCAAACAAAGAACGAGCCATTCGTTCGCTTCTATTCATTTTTGCAAAGATAACATAAAATTCATCACCTAAAAGCATCGACTATACATTTTATTCATTTATATCTTCATTATCATCAGTTTGCACTATAGTATGATAGTAATTATAAACTCCTATTGCCTTGCTTTTACCGATAACATGTTCCAAATCTTCCAAAGAAGCATTTTTTATAACACTAACAGAACGGAATGTAGATAACAACTTTGCCGCAATCTGTTCTCCTATTCCCTGAATGTTTGTCAATTCTGTTTTTATCAAATCTTTATCTCTCCTATGACGATGATGCGTTATGCCAAAACGGTGTGCCTCATCACGAAGATGTTGTATAACACGCTGAGTTTCAGACTTTTTATCTACAAACAAAGGAATAGGGTCATTGGGGCGATAGATTTCTTCTAACCTTTTGGCAATACCCAACAAAGGAACTTTGTTTTCTATTCCCAATTGCTGCAAAACCTGATAGGCAGCAGAAACTTGTCCTTTTCCACCATCAACAATAATCAAATCTGGCAAGGGCTTTTCTTCTTTTAATAATCTGGAATACCGCCTTGTAAGCACTTCTGCCATAGTTGTAAAATCATCAGGATGATCTACTGTTTTTACATTATAAATACGATACTCGCTTTTAGAAGGTCGGCCATTTCTGAAACACACCATAGACGAAACGGGAAACTGTCCTTGTATATTAGAATTATCAAAACACTCTATATAAGCAGGCGGTTTGGACAAATGCAAGTCTTTTTGCATATTTTCCAACAATTGCAAACGATGAAGTTCGGGATTGGACAATTCTTTTTGCCGCTGTTTTTCGTTCATATAATTCAAAGCATTGTGCATAGCAAACTTCAGTAGCCTATATTTTTCTCCAGATTTGGGTACCACCACCTTTACGTTGGGCAATTCAAAATCCAAAGGGAAAGGCACTATAATTTCTTTAGATTGACTATTGGTTTGGTTGCGTATATACACAATAGCATAGAGTAACAAATCTGCCAAAGATTCATCAAGTGCCTGTTTGACAAGCATTGTCTGTGTGCTGACAATAGCACCATTGACAATATTAAAATAACAAACATAAGCCGCTTCTACATCTCCTACTATAGCATATACTTCGACATCATGAAGGGTTTCACTGAGCACAATGGATTTGGATTGATAGTTTTTCAATAACATAATTTTTTCCTTTATCACTTGTGCTTTTTCAAAATTCATAGCAGCAGCATAAGTCATCATCTGTTCGTTTAAATCATTGATTACAGAAGTGGTATTGCCTTTGAGTATTTGCTCCACTTGTTTGATATTTGTCTGATAATCTTCTGCTGATTGATACGCCACACATGGAGCAAGACATTTTTTGATATGAAAATCTAAACAAGGTTTATATTTATGATTATCGATAGATTCTTTGGT
>CALAVA010000130.1 GCA_937892025.1 uncultured Bacteroidales bacterium | reverse complement strand
CATTCAGTTCTTTACGGATGTCACGCAACACTTGAAGATACTCTCCTTCGTGACCGGGGTTCAGTTCTTCAAACTTCTTCTTGAACACTTCCAACAAGATATTGGTATCGCCATCATAGACAACACCCTCTGTGGATTCGTGAATCTTTCCGAAGTACTTATATCCCAAGCGAGTTAGATGCACCATAGCTGGCATCTGTACCCTCGTTGCCTCTGAAAATGAACTATGCATATCTTTGAAATTTTCTGTTTTATTGGTTACATTCAAAATGTAATTACAGATTGAATGCAAAGTTATAAAAAATATTAGCAGGATTGTCGAAAAAAAGTACTTTTCTTGGTCTATAGTTTAACTTATTTTGAATTATTATAACCCGTTGGCGGAATTAAACCAGTAAAAGTTCAACTTGGAAAGTTACGAAAGTCGGTAAAAAACTTGTCAGATAAGAAATAAAATTGTACCTTTGCAGTGTCGTTTTCTCCGCTTTTTATTCTATGGATTTTGCAAAAATTCGGAAAAAATGACTCTAAAATAAAATAATGTAAAATTAGAAGTCCTCTAAAATAAATAAATGTAAACGAAAATAATAAAATAAGGAATAGTAAAATAAGAATAAGAGAGTAAAAAGCGTTACAGGCTTTTCTAAAAAGAATCGGAATCCGGAAAATTTCATTCATTTATCCAACAAAAGAAAGCAGGACGCTCATGGAACACCGTGGGCATTCTTGTATTGTTGGATGGGTTATTTCCGGAACCGCGATTCTTGACAAAAAGAGTTCACGGTTTTTTTTTTCTTGGAAAACAATATGAAAGTGAAAAATATATCGAGAAATTGTAAAAAAAAATTGACTATGCAAAAGGAATTTTTGCTTATTCAATTTGGTGTATTTAAAATTATTGAATAACAAATAGATAAAAGAATAAAAACACAATACAATACATAAGAAAAATAGTTTGGCACGATTATTGAGTGTTTGTATTGTTGCATAAAAAATAAAACAAATAAATGAAACAAAAATAGATAATTTATGAAAAGATTTAATGTTTTTTTTGTATTAGGAATGAGTCTTATCTTATCTTTTACAAGTTGTAAAAAGGAGTCAAAAACAGTAGAAAAGTTTGTAGGTACTTACTCTATGACTGCAACAATGAATATGTCTGTAATTATAGATGGCGAAGCATATTCAATAGATCCTCAAACTATGAAAGGTTATTTAACCATATCTAAATTAGATGATGGTAAAAGAGTAGTAGATATTGGTGATTTTTATGAAACCACTGCTATTATTGATGGAAATACAATTATGTTAAATTCTGTTCAAGTAAGTGGAAGAAGTGCGAGTGAGCGATACTCGGAAGTGTTAAATATAAATTTTCAAATAGGGAAATTAGATGGTAGTACATTGAATTTTGATGCTATTTGTACGGGAACTACTTATCATGAAAATGGAGTGGCTTATCCAGTAGTGGGAACTATCACCCATACAGCAAAAAAAATATAATAATTACCCGTTGGCGGAATTAAAAAAAAGTAGTTAGTAATGACCATTTACATGCGTATAAACTCGTAAAACAATAGAGATATGAAAAAGATAGCATTTTTATTAGGGAATATAATTAGTTGTCTTGGGCTTTTGTTGGCTCAACCTATTGATGTAAATACGGCACAAAGGGTGGCTGAAAATTTTTATAATACACAAAATCAACATAAAACTAATGCTTCTTTATCACTTTATAGCATTAATTATACTTCCCAAATGCAAAAATCGGGTGCAGGAGCCGTTTATTACTATATCTTTAATGATGAAACAGATGGCGGTTTTGTACTTGTTGCAGGTAATAAAATGGTAGAGCCGATATTGGGCTATTCCACAGAAGGAACTTTTGATACAACTAATATGCCCGACAATCTCCGTTATTGGCTTAAAGGCTACGAAGAAGAAATAGATTATGCTATCGCCAATTTTAATGAGCCACCACAGGAAAGTGCTGAAAAATGGGATGGTTATATCAATAATATACAACCAAAGACAAGAAAAACCGTTGTCGTAGGTCCTTTGATACAAACTAAATGGGGACAAGGTACTCCGTATAATAATCTTTGTCCTTACGATTACAACGCAGGAGAACGTACGTTTACAGGATGTGTGGCAACAGCTATGGCTCAGATTATGAAGTATTGGGGCTATCCAAGTGCAGGAAGAAGTTCACACTCTTATGTACCATCTACTCATCCAGAATATGGTACATTGTCTGCTAATTTTGCAAATACAACTTATCAATGGTCGTCAATGCCAAATACATTGACAAGTTTATCATCTTCCACTGCTAAAAATGCTGTTACAACATTGATGTATCATTGTGGAGTTGCTGTAGATATGAATTATGGCACTACGGCCGATGGTGGCAGTGGTGCTGTTTATAAACATTCTGACGATTTGATTAAATTAGGATATATGGATGCCAATACCGCATTATGGGTGCATTTTGGGTATCAAGCATATAGTTACAACCGATCTGATTATACTTATGCTAATTGGATTGCAGCGTTAAAACAAATGTTAGATTATGGAGTGCCTATTTTATATGCAGGTCAAAGTTCTAGTGGTGGACATGCTTTTGTTTGTGATGGGTATAATGATAATAACCAATTTCATTTTAATTGGGGGTGGAAAGGACAAGATGATGGTTATTTTTATGTAACTTCCTTGAATACCTCTGCTGGAAATTATAATTCAAACCAAGAAATTATTTTTACTTATCCAAATACAGGAGTAAATTTGCATTTTTATAGCAATATGACCATAACTCCAAATCCTATTTATAAAAACACATCATTTGCTGCTTCAGCATTAATTGCTAATTATGGAAATACCTCATTTAGTGGAACAATTAGTTTTGATGTGTTTGATTCTGCAGGTAATTATATGGGAGAGATAGGTACTATGACCAAAAGTATAGGAATAAATACTTATAGAAATGTATCAATAACTTGTAGTAATGGGGTTAATTATCCTGCCGGTACTTATTATATGAGTGCATTTTATAAGGAAGATACTTCCTCAACATGGTATCAAGTCAATAAGGGAATTCAACCTAATTGGTATTCACAATATACGCAATTTACTATCAAAGACTTACCCCAAGCAGATTTGCAATTATCTAATGCAATCAGTGTTTTACCAACACGGATTTATGTAGATAGTGCTATATCTATTTCAGCGAATTTTGTCAATCGTGGAGATAAGTCGTTTATCGGTAAAATTGGTTTGGATTTATATGATAATTCAGGCGTATTTTTACAGACTCTAACAGAAATTAACGATACCATAGCCTCTTCAGCCACACGAAATATAAACGTTAATCAATTGTCGATGTCTTATCCTGTTGGTAAATATTATATTGTAGCCACTTGTACAGAGCAGGATTCTGTCAAGAAAATCATCGGAAATACCTCTAATAGGAAGTATTTTGATATTATAATATTCCAAGCAGATTTGCAATTATCTAATGCAATAAGTATTTCTCCAACAACTATTTATCCAGATAGTTCCATATCTGTTTCGGCCACTATAGTCAATCGTGGGGATAAGTCTTTTACGGGCAAAATTGGTTTAGATTTGTATGATAATTCTGGTATGTATTTGCAGACACTTGTCGAAAACAACAATACTTATACCATAGCCGTTTCTGCCTCCCAAACTATAAGTGTCAATCAATTACCTTTGTCTTATCCCGTAGGTACTTATTATATAGTAGCCACCTATACCGAGCAAGATTCAACTAAGAAAATTATAGGTGGTACGTCTGATAGAAAATATTTTGATATAGTCAATTTAACAATGGTAGATATGGCTTTATATTCTGCTATCACTCTCAGTTCTGAACAAGTTTGTCAAAATACACCTCTTACTATTTCTGCTGTCATTACCAACAATGGGGACAAAGATTTTGTGGGAAAATTAGGTATAGACCTTTATAATAATGCTGGCATTTATATGGAAACGCTTGTAGAAGACCAAAAATTTGTTGCTAAAAAACAAGGTTTTTCCTCATTGGTGCCAATCAATGTTAATCATCAAGGTTTTGCTTATCCTATAGGACAATATTATTTGGTGGCTACCTATACAGAAAACAATTCATCCAAAAAGGTAATAGGAACGACATCAGATAGGAAATATTTCACTATAGAAACAAATGCGGTTAATATACAATTGTTTAGTGATATAAATATCAATCCTAACGAAGTGTATAAGAATACGTCATTTGCTGTTTCTGCCTCTGTTATTAATAGTGGCATCAAGGATTTTAATGGCTATATAAGTTTTGATGTTTACAATGCTTCTGATGATACTTATGTCGGAGAGTTGGGCAAGGTTGAAGAATCTGTTCTACATGCTACATACAAAACAATCACAATCAATCAGAATGGTATCAATTATGCGACCGGAAGATATTATATTACATCTTCTTATATGGAAAAAGATTCATTGAAATGGGTGCCAATTACTTCGGATAAATATAGTACAAAAGTTTATTTTGATATAAAATCTGGCACGAATGTTGCAAAAAATCAGGTATGGACGGCTGTTCTTTATCCCAATCCATCAGCGGATAAGTTTATCTTAAAAACAACGGAAGTTTTAGAGAATGCAGTTGCAGAAATTTTTGATATGACAGGTAAATTGATATACAAAACAAAACTTAAAGACCAAACGACCATTTTTGATTTAACTTCGTTTAATCAAGGTGTTTATATATTAAAAGTAGTTAGTAATGACCATTTACATGCGTATAAACTCGTAAAACAATAGAGATATGAAAAAGTTTTTGTTTGTAGCCTTATTCAGTTTAGGATTTTTTTGTACAGAGGCTCAAATCATTGGCAATTTTGAGCGTACAGATGAAGGGTATGTGTATTTTGTTTTAGAAAACAATACCAATGAGAGTTTTAGCATACGTTATACAGCCCGAAATCATGTAAAATTTGATACAAAAACTCAGTCTATATGGTTGAATGCAGGAGATGTGATTTATTTTGGTCCCGAACAAATTAATTGGATATGGGAAAGTGGAGAAACATTTACTATAAAACAACTTTCCAATGGGGCTAAAATGCAGTGGACATGTCCTTATACCGATAGCCGTGTGTCGTATCAAAATACGGTTGTTGTGCCTATCACGGTTCCTATTCCAATTATAACTCCTGCTCCGAGACCGCAACCTCATCCTGCTCCGAGACCGCAACCTAAATTGGCTCCAGCAAGACCACAAGCACCTATGGCTCCAACAAGACCACAACAGCGACCACCACAAAGAAGAGGTATATTTTAGTTCAAACAAATAAAAATTATAAAAAATGGAAAGAAAAATTAGTTTAATTGTAGTTTTATCGGTGTTCTTTTGCTGTAGGCTTTTAGCACAAGATATTATTGTAACCAAAGATGCTCAAAAGATAGAGGCAAAGATTTTGGAGATTTCTAAATCAGAAATCAAGTACAAGAAACAAAGCAATTTAGAAGGACCTACTTTTGTTGTATCTACAGC
>CALAVA010000129.1 GCA_937892025.1 uncultured Bacteroidales bacterium | reverse complement strand
ACAAGCCATCGGCAACATACCCAAGTCAACGAAGCTCAGTCTGCCCGTTGTTGATAAATACGCACAAACGCTTATGATGTGCGTCTTTTAATATGAGTTTTGATTTCTTAACCGTCCATCGCTGACTTGATTCCAAAGCCTGAAAAAATTGCTCCTCTAAAGTACTAATCTCTGCACAAAACATTTTTGTCTGTTTTATCTTGGCTATGGATATATGCTCATTGTCTATACTATAATTGGCACTAAACTGATTGCAACCCGAATGCCCCTTGATTCTCCCATTTGAAAAATAAACATACGCAGGTTGAGGCAAGGATAACTTCGTGTTTTTGCCCAAGGAAAATAGTTCCCATTCTTTCTCTTGTACAATAGTGGGAGACAATCGCTTCGGACTATTGCCATAGACATATAATAGACAACAACTGAAAAATAATAATACTGTGATTTTTTGTGAAAAACTATTCATATAGCATAGGTTTATAGGCTTGTACCATCTTCTTGTTGTATTTTCAATACGTAATCGTAGGTAGTCATTGCTGCAACAAACTCCTTAAAACTATTCTTTTGATGTTTGTCATAACTGATTTCGCATATCATTTCATTGACAGATGAAAACAAGTTAGCCTTTCTGAAATAAAAGGCCTTTAATGTTAAGGCGGGAAAATTGTTCAGTTGGTTCATCAACTCACATCTAAAAGCCGACTCATGGGCAGTATCCACAAAAAAATGGGCTGTAGAACTATTGAGTATTTCTTTTTGTTTCATTGCAAAACGGCTTATCATGTCGGCTATCCATCGCACACAAAGATTGATGATAACAACAATACCTGCCGCAATAAAGGCTTCGCTTATCAAACCCAAACCCACCAAGGAACCCACTGCTGCAGAACACCAAATCGTGGCTGCTGAGTTTAAACCATGTATGTTTAGACCATCACGCATAATAACACCTGCACCTAAAAAACCAACACCTGTGGCTATCTGCCCCAAAACCCGAGAAGGGTCCCCAAGTGCTGTCGTCAATATAGTGGAGGCCATAACATAAGTGGCCGCTCCTACCGCTACCAAAGAATTTGTCAATAAACCCGCACTCCGCAAACGCCACTCTCGTTCTATACCTATTAGTAAACCCGCCAACAAGGCATACAACATTCTTACTAAAAAATCCATTGAACTCATCGCTATCAATATCGTTTTGATGGTTTATAAAATAAAATTTGTAGCAACAAAATACATAATAGTGTACACAAAGCATTTGAGAACACTACACCTAACAAACGAAAAAAGTGCCGCAAACTCATCGCATCTATTAAAAAATAAACAAAATGGTGTATCAGTACCAAACTGACTATATATTGAACATACCAAACTATTTTCATATCATACAATATAGGGGAAAGATGAGGCTCTAATTCGCCTTGAAAGGGTATATGCTTGATGACAAAAGACCGACAAAAACCAAGACACATTAACGATAATGCGTGCATCCCCAACACACCTGTGAACATATCCATTACCAAACCTGACGCAAAACTCAACACAATTATCGCCCATTTTGGAGTGGTAAAAGGCAAAGACAAGATAAATAAAACATATACCATCGGAGTGATAAAACCAAACAAAGTGATTTTGTTTAATAGTAATATCTGTAATAAAAACAAAAGAAGAAAGGATATAATATGTTTGATGTATGGGTTATTCATTTATACGCTCTTTTAAGGTGTTTAGTTCTTCTGCAAAATTGGATTTTACAATATAGACATCATGCAGATTGTCTAATTTTGACAATAGTTTCACTTGTACGGTATAATAGCCACCTATCGCTTTGGACTTTAAGCCACCACTAACAATACCTATCGGATAATTGGGAGGAAACAGCAAGGAATAATGAGATACTATCGTGTCCCCGATAGATATGGATTCTATATTGGTTAAATTTCCCAATTGCATATAACGATAATCTCGCCCATCCCATGTCAAAACACCTACAACTTCTGACCTTTGAGTTTTGACAGAAACATTAAACTTTGAACTGAGTATGGATAATACCACTGAAAAATTTGGAGATACCTCTTTGACCAAGCCTACTATTCCCTGAGGAGAAATAACACCCATATCCGGTTTTATGCCGTCTTTGCTACCTTTGTCCAATATAATTAAGTTATCTTGAAGATTTATGCTGGAGGAGAGTACTTTTGCCGTTTGATAGGCAAACAAAAATTGACCAGAATCTGATGTGTCGTCATTGTGGTTGGAGTATATGGCTATATTGCTGGTGCGGTCAAGCAAAAATTTGTTTTGTATAACCAATTCTTGATTGGTTTGTTTTAGATGAAAATATTCTGTTATGTTGTTCTCTAAATGATAGACGGGAGCAATTATCTCCAAAACCAAAGATCTTAATGCCCACTGCTTGTAAGTAGAACTGCGATAAATCAAAAAAAGGCAGACCCCACTCAACAAACCGAAAAGAATCGCATGTAGATGTTTTTGAAGAAAGATAATCAAATTTCGCATGGTGGCAAAGATAACATTTTTTTTCCATTACTACTATCATGGACAATCGCAAACTCTTTATTTGTTCTAACCAACCCTGCCGCATTGCAACCACCAAAGCCAGACATGAGTTTTAGAAAACATGACTTGTCGGTTTTTTGGAGCTTGTGTGTAACGGATATGGTTTCTATGGTGCCGATATGCTCAAAACCTTTGGTGGGCAAGATGTATTGATGAGAAAGAGCATAGGCAGATATAATACACTCCAAAATGCCTGCAGCACCCAGTGTATGACCAAAATACCCCTTTAGACTATTGACCGTAATGTGATTTAAGTTCGCACGTTTAAGGGCTATAGATTCCATATCATCATTGTACAAGGTGGCTGTGCCATGAGCATTAATAAAGGCGAGAGAAGATTTTGAATATTGTTTTAATGATTTTTCAATGGCAAGTAAAAGGCCTTCGCCTGTCCTTGATGGTCCCGAAATATGATTGGCATCGTTGGCAATATAACCACTAATAAATTGCCATTTGCCTTTATAGGATATTGGCTGGCTGTAAACAATACAAGCGGCGGCTTCGCCCCAATTTAAACCACATCTGGCTTTGTCAAAAGGACGACAACATTCCGAAGACAAGGATTTGAACGATTGAAAACCAGAAACAATAAATTTGGATAATATATCTCCACCAACAACTACAACATAACGATACCGATTAGTCGCCAACATTCTCTGTGCATAAATTTGGGCCGCTAAACCTGATATGCAAGCATTGGAAATGACCAAGGGCGGATTGGGGTTGTGAAAATGTTGGGCAATAACATTTGCAGTATGCCAAATATAGAGTGATGGATTGGAAGGGGCGGTTTCTAATAAGTGAACGTTCCCTTTGGTGGAAGAAAAAACAAACAACACATCGTCTTTTGAGGCATCTATATCCGCTTCTGATAGGGCTTGGGTTGCCGCAAGAAGAGAAATCTTTTCCAATTTGGTGTATGTTTGTGGATTTATCCCCATCTTGTGGCTTTCTTCATCAATAAACTCATTGTCTATAAGTGAGGCAAAAAAGGATTCATTCATACCAAATTCATCGTGTAGTCTCAAAGATGAATGCCCCTCTAAAACCGCCTTATAATTAACAAGGCTCCCTATGCCAAAAGATGAAACAATGCAATCGCCAATAGCAATCATAATAAATTAAACTGTTTTTTCCAATTTAACATAAAATCTGGTAGGCTTAGCACAAGTTCATGATTTAAATCTGTAAATACTTGAGTGCTTTGACCTATTGTGGCTATATAGCCACTTGTCAAATTGTAGATTTTATACTTAAAAATCAACTTGGGGCTCGCACAATCTTGATAGTTAATGATAATTTTGGCCTTGTCCCCAAATTTTAAAGGTGATTTGTAATAAAAATGTTGTTCTACAAGCGGAACATAATAACCATTGCGGAGTATATCCATATAACTCAATTGATATTGACGACCAAAAACCTCTCTCGCATCTTCAAAAAACAAGGCATAATGACCATTCCAAACCAATTGCATAGAATCCACCTCACTAAATCGTATTATAATGTCTTTTTCTGCAGATAAATTCATGACTATTGTTTTTTACAGACAAAAATAGAATGCCCCCACCCCAAATTGTCATAGATATTTTCTATGCTCAAATGGGCAGTGTGAATATATCTTGTCAAATCATCAGAATGA
>CALAVA010000128.1 GCA_937892025.1 uncultured Bacteroidales bacterium | reverse complement strand
ATGGACAGAACCCACAACCCCGAATTTACTTGTATGGAAGTGTATGTAGCCTACAAAGATTATAATTGGATGATGGATTCTGTGGAAGAATTGTTAGAAAAAATAGCCTTAGAACTACACGGAACCACAAAAGTAAAAATTGGAGAAAATGAGGTAGATTTCAAACGTCCATTCAAACGTATCACCATGCTTGAGGCTATCAAAGAACATACCGGTATTGATATTACAGGTTTTACCGAAAACCAACTAAGAGAAACTTGCAAACAACTCAATGTCAATGTTGATGAAACAATGGGTATCGGCAAAATGATAGATGAAATTTTTGGAGAACATTGCGAAAAGAAATATATCCAACCGACATTCATTACCGACTACCCCATTGAGATGTCTCCTTTGTGCAAACGTCATCGTGATAATCCTGCATTGACAGAACGCTTTGAACTAATGGTCAATGGCAAAGAATTAGCCAATGCCTATTCTGAATTAAACGACCCCATAGACCAACGCTATCGCTTTGAAGAACAATTGCGTTTGAGCGAAAAAGGAGATGACGAGGCTATGTATATTGACCAAGATTTTCTACGTGCTATGGAATATGGTATGCCGCCAACCTCTGGTATGGGCATCGGAATTGACAGATTGGTGATGTTTATGACCAACTCACCTTCCATTCAAGATGTGTTGTTTTTTCCACAAATGCGTCCTGAAAAGAAAATAGAAACAAGCTCCGATGAAGAATTTGCAAACCATGGGGTGCCTAAAGAATGGATACCCGTTTTAAGACAAGCAGGCATTCAAACTATCAATGAGTTAAAGCAAGCCACAGATACAAAATTATTTAACACATTGAATGGTTTACGAAAGAAAAACAAACTAAACATCAATCCATTACAATTGGAAGATGTTCGCGTATGGATAAATAAGCAATAAATGGGTATGGCAGAAAAATCATCAAAAAAACATACCTCCGAAAACGACTTAACAGATTTATATCTGCACGGACGTGTATTGCCACAAGCCTTAGAGTTTGAAGAAGCCTTGTTGGGAGCCATGATGTTGGAACAAAATGCAACAGGACAAGTTATAGACAAACTATATCCAGAAATCTTTTATAAAGAAGCACATCAAATTATTTTCAAAGCCATCTATTATGTTTACGAAAGTGGAAACCCTGTTGATTTATTATCTGTAACAGAATATCTTCGCAAACATAAATTATTAGATGCCATCGGTGGAGCATACACACTTGCCCACTTGACACAAAACGTGCGTTCTTCCGCTAATATAGAATACTATGCTCGTATTGTTTCTGAAAAAAATATTCTAAGACAACTCATCTCTATTTCAACAAATGTAATAGATGATGCTTTTGAAGACCAAAAAGACGTTTTGGAATTATTAGACGAGGCAGAAATAGGCTTATTCAACATTGCCGAGAAAAATTTTAACCGCAGTGGTATGGATATGCACGCCTTAAGTATCAATTTTATCAAAGAATTAGAAACGGCTCGCTCTAACAAAGACCATATACGAGGAGTGCCTTCTGGATTTGCTGCTTTGGATAGAGTTACCAATGGTTGGCAAAAATCAAATCTAATTATCATCGCAGCACGCCCCGGCATGGGTAAAACCGCTTTTGTATTGTCAATGGCAAGAAATATGGTTGTTGAACGAAAAATACCTGTCGCCTTTTTCTCCTTAGAAATGTCCGCTAACGACCTGATGATGAGATTAGTATCGGCAGAAACCGCTATCAACCAATCCCAATTGAAACGAGCCGCACTTACCGATGATGAATGGAACAGACTATTGAATTGTATGCCAATTCTTGAAGACGCTCCTTTGATTATTGATGACACCGCAGGACTGAATATTTTTGACCTAAAAGCAAAATGTCGTAGATTGAAAGAACAACACGGAGTACAATGTATCATTATTGACTATCTCCAATTAATGAATGGAAATAAAGATACCAAAGGAAACAGAGAACAAGAAATTGCCAATATATCTCGTTCGTTGAAAACATTAGCCAAAGAATTGGATATACCAATCATCGCCCTTTCGCAATTAAGCCGTGCCGTAGAAACTCGTAGTACAACTACCAAACGTCCACAATTGAGCGACTTGCGTGAATCAGGTGCCATAGAACAAGATGCCGATATGGTACTATTTATATATAGACCCGAATATTACAACATTCACCAATTTGAAGACCAATCGCCCAGTGATGGACTTGCTGATATTATCATTGCAAAACACAGAAATGGTGAAACAACAGATGTAAGATTGCAATTTATCAAAGAACAAGCCAAATTCTGTGATATGGGATTTGATAATAGATTTACAGACAACAACATTTATATGACCTTACCGTCAAAAGTAAATTCTATGGAAGAACTAGAAGAAGTAGAAGAACCCGATTTTGTTAAAAATTAATTATATATTATTATGTGTGCAAAACAAAACCTTAAGACTTATAATTTTAAAGGGAAAAAAGCCCTTGTAAGAGTGGATTACAACGTTCCACTAAATGAAGAGTTTCAAATTCAAGACACTAAACGTATTGATGCCTCCTTGCCAACACTTCAAAAAATTCTTAATGATGGAGGTAGCATAATTTTAGTATCCCATTTGGGACGCCCCAAAAACAAAGAATATAAATTCTCGCTAAAACATTTAATGCCCTATCTTCAAAGCGTTTTACCAAATGTACATATCTCTTTTGCAGATGAATGTATTGGAGAACAGACCAAACAAATGGCAGCAAAATTGCAAGCAGGCGAAATATTGTTGCTTGAAAATGTTCGCTATTTTGCCGAAGAGGAAGCAGGCGATGAAAATTTTGCTTATGAAATAGCCTCATACGGAGATGTATTTGTCCATGAGGCATTTTCTACCGCACACCGCAAACATGCCACAACCGCAGTAATCGCCAAATTTTTTCCCAACGACAAAATGTATGGTTTGTTGATGGAAAAAGAAATTGACAGTCTTGCTAAAGTAATGCAAAACCCCAAACGCCCTTTAACCGCTATATTAGGAGGTTCTAAAATATCTACAAAAATAAAAATTATCAATAACTTGATGACTAAGGTAGATAATTTAATCATCGGTGGAGGTATGGACTTTACTTTCCAAAAAGCCATGGGCGGTCATATCGGCAAATCGCTTTGCGAAGATGATATGATACCTGTAGCAAAAGAAATTTTGCAAAAAGCCAAAGATACCAACGTCAATATTTACTATACTATTGACAGAATTGCCGGCGATAAGTTTAGCAACGATGCCCGCCGTGCTATCTATCCTGCCAAAAATATCCCTGACGATATGGAAGGAATGGACTTGGGACCAGAAACATGTATCAAATATCGTGATGTAATTCTCAATTCTGCTACCATATTGTGGAATGGACCTATGGGAGTTTTTGAAATGGATAATTTCAGCATAGGGAC
>CALAVA010000127.1 GCA_937892025.1 uncultured Bacteroidales bacterium | reverse complement strand
GTACAGACAATCTATTTATTACGAAAATCATTCATATTCAAGACAATATAACAATAAAACCAAACTTCATCTTTTCAATTTCTGCCCAGATACCATGACAATAAAAGATTGGAAACGATTAGGCTTTAACAACAAAAATGCCGAACAAATTTTTAAGTACCTTTCCAAACGTGGCAAAATACAAAAAAAAGAAGAGTTGCTAAAAATTTATTGTATTGATGAAGATATTTTTGCCCAAATGTACAATTATATACAAATAGATAATCCGACAAATATTCCAATAACAACACATAAAGACATAAAGACAAGCAAACAACAACTTTCCATCAATCTCAATAAATGCGACACAAGCGAATTACAAAAAATTTATGGCATAGGTCCTATTATTTCTACAAAAATTGTAAATTATAGACAAAAACTTGGTGGATTTTATCGTGTTGAACAACTGAAAGAAATTGTAAAAGATAGTTTAAAATATCAACAAATCAAAAATTATTTCTTTGTTAATCAAAATGATATACGAAAAATAAATATCAATACGGCTTCAGAAAAAACATTATCAGCCCACCCCTACATAGAAAAATGGCTGGCCAAAGAAATTGTTGCTTACCGACAAAAAAATGGAAATTTCAAATCTGTTACAAATATTAAAGATGTTATTTTTATCTACGATGATTTGTTTTATAAAATAGAACCATATCTATCAGTAAATTAAATATTTAACTAAATCGAAACATCAAAATCTCGTAGTGTTTCATTCAACGAGGTTTTTTTATCTGTTGATTCTTTTCGTTTTCCAATAATCAAAGCACAAGAAACTGAATATTCTCCAGCCGGATATTGTCTTTTGTATGACCCTGGAATAACAACCGAATTTTCTGGCACCTCTCCTTTGTATATTATTGGTTTTGTATTAGTAATATCTATTATTTTTGTAGATTGAGTTAAAACGACATTTGCACCTAAAACCACCCCTTTATGCAAATGTACTCCTTCAACCACAATGCAACGAGAACCAATAAAACAATCATCTTCAATAATAACAGGTTGAGCTTGAATGGGTTCTAACACACCACCAATGCCAACACCACCACTAAGATGAACTGATTTGCCAATTTGAGCGCAAGAGCCAACAGTCGCCCACGTGTCCACCATAGTTTCTGCCCCAACATAAGCCCCTATATTCACGTATGAAGGCATCATAACAACGCCTTTTGACAAAAAGGAACCATAACGAGCAACAGCAGGAGGAACTACTCTAACCCCTTGTTTGTCAAAATCTTTTTTTAATGGAATTTTATCATAATATTCAAAAGGACCTATTTCAATTTTTTCCATCTGTCTAAGACGAAAATACAACAAAATAGCCTTCTTTATCCACTCGTTTATTGTCCATATATGACCATTCTGTTGAGCAACTCGCAACTTGCCTTTATCCAAAGAATCTATGACGGACAAAACTAATTCTTGATTTCGCTTGTCTTGCAACAATTGTTTGTCTTCCCAAATTGCATTAACTATCTGTTCCATTTAATCTTCTAATTTTATTAAATAGTTCATATATTTGACCAAATCTTTGGCAGATAAAAAGGCTTGTTCACAAACCTGAAGAAAATCAGAAGTACAAACCTGTTTGTTGGATAAAGATTTTTCTACACAAAAACTTCTATATTTTAGCAAATCAATATATTGAAAATCTGCAGGATAATCTCTTGGCGAACGTTTCAACATGCCTTCTTCAGAAAGAGTTTGCCATTCTTTTTTAAAAGATTGTTGTTGTAAAATACTCAATAAATCTTCAGGTGCATAATAGAGTTCTTGTCGTATTTTTTTCAAAATCTTATTTTCTGGACACCATAATCCTGCTGCCAACAAAGAATTATTGTCTTGAATATGAATATAATACCCTGCCCTATTTACGTTTTTGCCACCGGGAGCAATATAGGCTCCAAAATGTCTTTTGTAGGGAGATTTATCCAAAGAAAATCGCACATCCCTATAAATGCGAAAAATACAATTTTTCCCGCTATTGCCAACAATAGAATCATCAAAAGATATAATTTTAGCAATTAAAGCATCAACAAACACTTCAACATTGTGCCGTGCTTGTTGATACTCATCTTTATGTGTGGCAAACCACTCTCTATCGTTATGATTTTCAAGTTTTTGTAAAAAAGCAAAAACTTGATTGTCAATTGTTACCATGTTTTAGAAAGGAAGGTCTCCCTCTTCTTCGGACAAAAATGGAGGCAAATCGCTATTTTCATTATCGTTAGAAATAGTTGTAGATTGATTTAATGAATTATTTTGTTGATTACCACCTCCTGAAGATAACATTGTAAAGGTATCTGCCATTATTTCTGTTCTATATTTTTTTATTCCGTTATCTTCCCAAGAGCGAGTACGAATTTTGCCTTCTAAATAAATCATTTTTCCTTTATTTAGAAATTTTTCTGCAATATCTGCCAAACCTCGCCAACAGATAATATTATGCCACTCTGTAATATCTTTTCTTTCCCCATTTTTATCTTTGTACGATTCTGTTGTTGCCAAAGTAAATCTTGCAACCTTTGCCCCACTATCTATGGTTCTAACTTCCGGGTCCTGTCCTAAATGACCAACTAAAATGACTTTATTTATTCCTGCCATAACTTTATATTTTATTATTAATATTATTTTAAACTATAATGCGAAGATATAATTTTTTATTGTTTTAAACTTAATTTTTTTTGTTTTTTTTCTTGTATAAAAATATATTTTTTCCAAAGACATAATTTACGTGGAAAAACTGATTTGTAATATTCTCTAAATATATATAGCCAAAAGAAATAAGGGTATCAAAAAAAGCAAAAAACAAGCACTATCTTTAATTATTTTCTGTATTTTCCAAAATATAAGTTTTGTTTAAAAAATTCTTTCTTAAAAATAGGTTTCTTGTATGTTGAAACAATTTGAACAGCAAAACCCTTTCGTCTGTTTCTTTGTGAGCAGATTAAACAAATAAAATCCTATTTGGGTTTTCTTTTAACAATTAATTTCAATTTTTAAACTATCTGTCTCTATTTCTTCCCATAAAATTATTAGCATTAAGCCTAACAATTCCATTTTATGAAAATGTTAGGCTTATTTCTATTTTGCTATCTGTTGGTTTAACAGAAAGATTTTTTACAACGCTAAATCCTTTTTCATTGACTTTGATAAGGCATCTTTATGCAAAGTAAAGAAAACGGTATGCAAACGGACATAGGCTTCAGAACAATACCAATATCCTTTGTATGGACCTGCTTCTCCCCAAGAATTTTTTATTTTGTAATATTTGTTTCCGTTTTGGTCTTTGGCAATTCCTACAATAAGCATAGAATGGTCATCGGTTGTTTCCCAATTATCAAATGCTTTTTGATGGTCTTCGGCGATAATAGTTTTTTCTGGTACAATTTCTTTCCACAAATTTTTATCGTCCATATTTTCGGGAACAATACCAATACCATATTGGCGAGAAAAACCTTTGTCACTCACATCTTGAGCCCAACCTACGGCAAATCCATGTTCAAGAGCATAGTCCAAAGCCTGCATCAACTTATCAAATTCTACATTATAAGCAGGTGTCCATGTCCAATTGTCGGGTATTTCCACCATAAATGATTTATTGTAAGGTTGGTCTGTAAAAGAAGCCAATTCCAAATAATCTTCCCATGGCAATGGATAGGCTTCTGCAAATGATTTAGGAGTATATTTTTTACCATCAACAATTTTAGTTATTTTATCTTCTTTTTT
>CALAVA010000126.1 GCA_937892025.1 uncultured Bacteroidales bacterium | reverse complement strand
CTATATCTGAATCTCCCGTGGTTATGCCCTCGTTTGCGGTTTCTTCAGAAGTTTCTCTCGCTTCTCCGCTGTCATCTGGGTTCACGCTCCTATCATCGTTTTTTGTATCATCCGATTCTGTGTCAGTCTGATCATCCGTTGCCTTATCCGTATCTGAGCCTGGTGCATCAGCATTATCCTCTGTGGCATCTGAGGTGTCAGTATTCTCTGCGGCGTTATTATCATCGCCTTCTGTTTTTGTATTTTTCTCTTCATTTTTACAGATACCCTATTTTTTATCAGAAAAGAAACAATTGTCATGAAAATAGTTACCATTATCGGGGCACGACCTCAATTTGTCAAAGCCGCTGTTGTCAGCAGAGCCTTTTTGCAAAACAATCATATTGAAGAGATTATCATTCATACAGGGCAACATTACGACCCTAATATGTCGGCTGTGTTTTTTGAAGAGATGAACATTCCGCAACCACATTTCAATTTAAACATCAACGGATTGACACATGGTTCTCTGACAGGTAAAATGTTGACAGAAATAGAACAATTGTTAATAAACATTGCTCCAGATTGGGTATTGGTTTATGGAGATACAGACTCTACTTTAGCAGGAGCCTTAGCCGCTGCCAAACTCAATATCCCCTTAGCCCATGTTGAAGCAGGTTTGAGGTCTTTTAATATGCAAATGCCTGAAGAAATAAACAGAATACTAACAGACAGAATCAGCAACATATTGTTTTGTCCAACAGATACAGCCATAAAAAACTTACAAAAAGAAGGATTTGAACATTTTTCGACCAATATAATAAAATCGGGAGATGTTATGTTTGACGCAGCCCTATTTTATGCTCCAAAAGCACAAAAACCAACAATAGACATTCCACAAGCATATATTCTTTGCACCATACACCGAAAAGAAAACATCAGCACTATAGAAAATCTGAAAAAAATTTTTGATGCTTTAGAAGACATTGCACAATCTGTTCCTATTGTCTTGCCATTGCACCCACATACCCGACATCAACTACAAGAAATAGGTTATAATTTAGAAAAATCTAATATCTGTATTATTGAACCTGTCGGCTATTTTGAAATGATATATCTGTTACAACATAGCCTACTTGTAATGACTGACAGCGGTGGATTGCAAAAAGAAGCCTATTTCTTTCAAAAAAAATGTGTTACCCTTCGACAAGAAACCGAATGGGTAGAATTGGTCAATTGTGGCTGTAATCAACTCATTGGGAATAACGATATTATATCTGTAGTTCAACAAATGCTGAACAAACAAGTAGATTTTTCCAAACAATTATATGGGAATGGACATGCAGGCGAGATAATCGCTAAAACCTTGATGAATGCTTAGATTTTATTAAATTATTAAGTTTTTCTGTCGTGTTTTTCCAATTATAATTTTGTTGCACAAAACGGAAGGCATTTTCCGCAATAGAATCATACAAATATTTATTTTTCAACAGATTATCAATTGCATCAACATAGCCTAAAACGCTATTGCAAATTAACAAATCTCGATTGGCCTCCGCTTTGAGGGGTTCACTTGCCAAAGGAGAAGTAATACATGGCAATTTCATTGCCATGGCTTCCAACAACTTATTCTGCAAACCAGAACCAATTTCTAAAGGAGCCAAAAACAACTTCGATTTTGCATAATAATCACGAATATCCTCTACATATCCCGTAACCTCCACATGTGAATTTTTTAAAGCCAACACTTTGGACGAAGGATTTACACCACACAATACAATCCTTATTTTGGGATATTTTTTCAATAGTTGAGGTAAAATTTCCTTGACAATATATTCACAAGCCAACACGTTGGGCAAATAGGACATATTTCCAGTGAAAATTATATCATACTGTTTGTCATTAGTTTGTGGATAAAAATAGTGCATATCAACACCATTGGGAACCACCACCACTTGGTCTGACCAATGATGATGTATCCATTCTCTATCAACTTGAGTGATAATTGTCTTTTCATCAAAATATCTAAAAATAGTTGATTCATAGTTTTGCAAACGTTGATATTTTTTTAAATATTTTTTGCTCTTGGTTTTGTGTGTTTTTTCCATAAAACGCCACAAATCTTTAGAAAAAACGTTTTGATAATCCAAAATTTTTCTTTCCTTGCGGTCTTTGGTATATTCAGTTGTCGTTATCAATTGATTATAAATGATATCTGGTTTTAAATCATCAAGTTTTTCATTGAGTTGTTTTTTTATTCTCGCATTAAAAAAACGCCCACAAATAGAAGGAATCCCTTTCAAATTTGCTCTTATTTTATTAACAAAAATAGAAAAAGCACTTAATTTAAAGACTTCTATGCTTTTTGTAATTTTTGACAACTCTGTCAGGGCTTGTGGATGTATTTTTTTGTTATCAGAAACAACAAAGAGATAAATATCATGCTCATGCGATAATATTCTCATCTGATTAAAAGCCCTCACCTGCTCACCTTTCAATAGTGGATAGGGAATATGCGACAATACGACTGCGATTTTCAAAATCAAATATCAATTATATCTTGCAAAGATAACATTTTATTTTTTAGTATTTTGAATTTTTGTAGCATGGTTATAAAACTATATTCCTCTTTATGAAATAACAGCGAGTTATCAATTCTGAATACAGATAATGATAATACAAGGTTATAAAAATTTATACAAATTATTGCTGTCCGATAAAAAAGTATAATTTTGCAGAGTTGAAAAGATTTTAATATGAGATTTAAAATTGAATTAACGACAATAAGTAAGAATCGGAGACTTCCATTGAACTACCAATATGAGTTGTCTGCGGCCACCTATCATATTTTGGCAAGTGCGAATGATGAGTTTGCGGAGTGGTTGCATGGGAATGGGTTTCGGATGGAGAATGGAAAGCAATTCAAGTTGTTCACATTTTCGAGACTGAAACCAGAAAAATTTAGAATATTACGTCAATCGAACCAGTTGGAATTGTTATCGGACAAGACTGAGTGGCAAATTTCATTTTTGCCAGAACATTCGACACAGAAATTTGTGGAAGGGCTGTTTCAGAAACGAGTGTTTGAGGTAGGCAACAAACAGTCGGTGGTGAAATTTCAGGTAGATAGAATTGAGTTGTTGCCTTCACCGGAGTTCACCGACACGATGACGTTTGAAACACTCTCTCCCGTCTCCGTCAGTAGGCGGTTGGAAGACGGAAGAGACGCTTATCCGTTGAACGGAGAAGATTTTTCTAGCTCCCCGTGGGTACGGGAACGGTTAATGCAAAATCTATTAGACAAATACGAGGCTTTCCACGGCACACCTTACGAAGGCGAACGTTTTTTCGACATGATGACGCTCACAGAACCCAAATCGGCATTGGTGACCATCAAAGCCGACACACCGCAAGAAACCAAAGTGCGCGGTTTTATGTGCCGACTAGCCCTCCACTGCCCCGCCGAACTGATGCGCATAGCGTATGAGAGCGGACTGGGAGAAGGGAATAGCCAAGGGTTTGGGTGCTTGGAGAAAGTATATTAGTTTTACAATAAAAGAAATTTGAGAATATGATACGAGAGATAATCAATCTAACAAAAAGAGTTGATGTTGATCTAAAAGATGTCATTAACAACAGCATTTTACCTCAACAAGAAGGGCTATATTTGATGTTTTCAAAAGATGGTACTTTTAAGGCTGAATTTTATAAAGAAGGGAGAAATATTACACCTCTTTTAGTAAAATGCATTGAATGGCTGCGTTTTTCGTGGACTATAGAATATGATAAAAAACCATGGTATCAAAAATGTTTTGACTTGCCAAATAAAAGGATTCATAGCGTGTCACCATTCTTAATAGCTGTAAAACGTAAATACTTGGAGGATGGGAAAGAATTTTCGACTAAAAAAGTAGATATCGGCTATATTAAAAATTATTTGGATAAAGCCATAACCGAAACAGTTCATGATGAACAGACAAAGAATAAAGCACTTCTATTTCAAAAATATATAGAGGAAAAGTTTCAAGATATTATAACTAAATTAAAAGATTTCAAATGGACAGCAGAGGACTATGTGTTGGTTTTTTTTGATACAGATTTAGATGATTATAAAAACACATATAAGAATTATCTAAAAACAAGAATATTTAATAGTTCAAAACAAGGGTTGACTGATATTGACGGGAGAGCAATAGATGAAAAAAAAGCAGCTAGTTCGAATGAAATTCGGGGTTGGTCTAATTTCTTTAGTGGTTACAATGCAGGGAAGCCCTTTTTGCAACATCAAACATCACTGTCTACCACTAATACCATAAACAATGAAGATGCATATTATTTATTTTTGTTTAACGAATATTGGAGAATGGATGTTTTTCCTAATCCAATGCCTATATTTATAGATTACAATGAATTAAAAATAGATGAACCACAGTCAGAGGTTATCAAACTTTATAACGTTGACCGTAATAAGAAACTATCATACAGAGAAGTTATATCAAAACTTTTAGATAAAAAAGGAGTCACATTACAGAAATATTATCTTTTATATAGAGTTGGAACAGAGATCTTCGATTTCGATTTTGTTCCCCTCTTCCGTTACAAGTTCGATTCTTCCATTGAAGTAAAAAACGTTACAGAAGCAGGCTATAAAAAAGACGAAGCATTTGAAAAAGATCCTGATGAAAGAATTGACAATGTATTTGATTTTGAAAGAATCATTGTACGTACTATTTTCAACAACGCTCTCGTGAAAATAAAGGAGGATAGTTACACGACCAACTATTTTGGGGATATTGACCCCAAATACGTATCTGGAGGAGATTCCATGTGGCAACTCATCATGAAGTACCGCAAAGCGTTTTACGACTACATATACAAGTCAAAGACAAATGCTATAACGGCAACTATGTTCGACGATATGATGTTCAATTCAATTTTGTCGAATATTCGACAAGATGAAATCAAAACACGTTGTGAATACAACAACGCTATCAAATCAAAAATCAATATTTGGTTTAGCTTATACAATTTATTCAATAACAATAAAAAAGATGACATTATGGCTTCAAACGTAACAGACTTATTAGCAAAAATGGAAGTTGTCGCAAAAGGAGAATCCAATATCGAATCACCTGAGGAATTTGCCTTTGGTGCGGGTCAATTGGCTTCTTATCTGATAGACAGAAGTGCGGCAAGCAACAAAACGTATGCGATGCTTGAACCCTATTTGCAAAAAAGCAAATCGGGGCAGCTCCAAGATGCAATTGCACAAACAATTGCCGTGTACAAACACGACATCAGTGTTTACAAAGGAACCTTTAAACAGCTTTCGGCACAAGTTCTCACATACGATGAAGGTGCTGATATGAAACCTTTGCTTAAATACTTTTTAGCAGGATGTTTTAGCCCATGTGCTGTATATACAAAAAAAGACGATTCAAATAATAATGATTAAACATAGGAGATCAAAACAATGACAGAATTTAAAAACAGAGTTTTCGGTTGTGCAATCGTAAAGGCTATTAACGCTAATTACAATGCAGATTTTTCAGGGCAACCCCGCACATTGCCCGATGGGA
The DNA here is from genome assembly GCA_937892025.1 of uncultured Bacteroidales bacterium. GTDB lineage: Bacteria > Bacteroidota > Bacteroidia > Bacteroidales > WCHB1-69 > UBA1205. Next base: position 8,582 of record CALAVA010000126.1, on the reverse strand, counting down.
CAGTGTACGCCACAGACAAGGCTTTTAAGTATACGATAAAAAACTATCTGAAAGATGTTTATCAAAATGAAAAAATATTAGGTTTTAAACGTCACAATCAGGCAAAAGAGTTTGTTCCATATAGTTTGATGGAAGCTTTCTGCAACATGTTCCCTGATTTGATGGAGATTACGGAGAAAAAAACAAAAAAAAATGAGAATGAAGATGGAGGAGGAAAAGAATCTTCCGAATCAATCAGAATGAAAGGTTCAAAAACAGATGTTGCTAAAGCTCTGTTGTCTTGTATTGACGTTAGAGCATTGGGATTTACTTTTGCAGGAAAAGGTAAAGACAAAAAAGATAACATCGCTATTTCTGTCCATGGACCGGTTCAAATCAACTATGGCGTAAACCTTTGGAAAAATGCCCAAAAATATACTGACCAAATAATGTCACCATTTAGAAATCCTGACGAAAAGTCTGAGGACAAGCAAGCTTCAACATTAGGACGACAATCTCGATTAGATGAAGGCCACTACTTGCATCATTTCTCAATCAATCCACAAAATCTTTGCGACATCACTTCGTTGGCAGGAGCAGATTGCGCAAAACTCACAGATGAAGATATTGCCAAATTGAAAGAGGCTATGCGTCGCGGTGCAACTTGGTATGATTCTGCATCAAAGGCAGGTTGTGAAAACGAAATGTTGGTTTGGGTGCAGTTGAAAGACGACTCCAAAATTGTTCTGCCAAATTTCACCAACCTTATCGACCTTAAAGACGAAAAAGAAGATGGCAAATGCGTCTATGATTTCAGCAAGTTGAAAACAGTGTTGGACGGAGTTAAAGGCGAAATTGCTTCTGTTGAAGTATTTTTCAACAAACAATCTTGCAAACTGCTGAATTTGCCCGAAGGTATTACACAAAACGATTTGTGATTATGGTGTCAAATCAAAAATTAATATCATTTGATTTGAAGGCGGAGATGGGCTTTTTCAAAAAGCCCGACATCAATGATGGTATTTATCTGACCTACAATATGCTTCATAAGCCTGCATTGTTGGGCATTCTTGGAGCTATTGTAGGATTGCAAGGATATCAGAAAAATGGAGAGTTTTCTATTTATTACCAGAAATTGAAACATCTTAAAATTGGTATTGCTCCATTAAATAGTGATAACGGGAATTACACAAAAGACATTGTCGCCTATAATAATGGAACTGGCTTTGCAAGCAGTGAAGCTGGTGGCAATCTGATTATCCGTGAACAAATACTAATAAAGCCGTCATACCGATGTTATCTGCTTTTGAACCTTGATGTTGAAACAGAAAAAGTTTTATATGAACGGATAACAAAATATGAGGTGGAATTTCTGCCTTATATGGGGAAAAATGATTTTTCGGCTTGGTGGGAAAATGTGCGAGAATATGATTTTGCCAAATTTTCCGTAAATGGGAATTATAAAATCACCTCCGTCTTTGCCAAAACCGAAGCGGTATCTGATTACATTATTCGTTCAATGTCTATGTTTTCAAGGGAAGCAAAAGAGCCTGTATTCGTCTATTTTGAAAGGCTTCCTATCGGTTTTGATGAACAATTGATGCAATACAATTATGCTGATTTTGTTTACTCAAACGCCACATTTAGCAAAGATATGGACATGAGTGCTGCAGGAGAGTGTTATACTTTGAACAATTCAGAGGTTATTCAAGTTTTTTGAAAATGGAAGAATTTGATAAGGTATTTTTCGACAAACTATTAGGCGAGCAAAGTTCGTGTTATTTCGCTCACTTGCCCAAGTCTGGACAAACAGGAAGAAAGCCCGAATTGTTGTCTGAACATTCGGCATTGACTGTTGCATACGCACATTCATTGGCAAATGCCAATGGATTGAATAGCATTGTCGAACACCTTATCAACGATTCCATTCCCTCTAAACTACCACAAAGACAGTTGCTCGCTGAAACCATAAACAAATGGTTCTGGCGGGCAATTGCTTTTCACGATTTGGGCAAAATCAACCACCTGTTTCAACAAAACAGGATGAAGAACAACGCCGATATAGTGAAAGTAACGCACGATTTTGAATCACAACATTCCATCATCAGCGCCTATCTTTATTTGGCTTTGTTTTTCTCGGAATTTATCACTTTAGATTTGTCCGAGGAAGAGCAGGTGTTTTTATCCAACGTCGTTTTGTATATGAGTTGTCCGATAAAGCAACACCATAGCGCCTATTTGGATGACTGCCAGAATGAAGAAACCTGGTGCGAACATGAAAACAAAAAGACAATACTTAGACAAGATGTTGAAGCTCTAAAACCTTATATTGGTTGTCTCGACGTTGAAATAAGTGATGACAATATGGCGAGTTTTCATGAGAACTATCTTGCAAATAGTAATTCAAATGTCTTATTCAGTTGGTTTAACGAAAATGTATTCGAGCAAAGCAATGGGTTCCCTTTGTATTCGCTTGTGAAACTTCTATATTCTTTATTAACAGCATCAGATTATTTGGCGACGGCACACTATATGAACAATTGGTCACAGATACCGAACGATTTTGGTGTGATTACGAATGATCTACGACAGAAAATAATTACCAATGCCCGCTCAGTTAAGAGATACAACAAAAAAACATTTGATGATTTAGAATCGGGAATAGTTTATGCCCCTGATGATTACAAAGAGCGTAGCGGAATGAATATCAACATTCTACGAGAAGCGTTGGCGATGGAAGTAGTCAATAACACACGACAGAATCATGACAAACGATTGTTCTATATTGAAGCACCTACAGGCAGTGGTAAAACAAATGCATCGATATTGGCTTTGTCGGAACTACTCACTCACAATCAGTCTATACAGAAAGTGTTTTATGTGTTTCCTTTCACAACCCTAATAACTCAAACATACAAGAGTCTGAAAGACACATTAGGATTGACGGATGGGGAAATTGTTGAATTTCATTCAAAAGCAACCAAAAACACAGGCAAATATGAAGATGACTATTTGAATTATTTAGACACTTTGTTTTTGAATGTACCAATTGTGCTACTATCCCATGTTTCCTTTTTCGATGTTCTGAAGACAAACGAGAAAGATAGCAATTATCTTCTTCAAAGAATGGCTCATTCGGTTGTGGTGATAGATGAGGTTCAATCATATTCACCTGCCATATGGGACAAAATAGTCTATTTCATATCAAATTATGCAGAGTATTTTGACATGAGATTTATTGTGATGTCTGCAACACTGCCAAAGATTGGAGATTTGATTGAGACTGAGGATTTGAAAAACAAATTTGTCTACCTCGTAAATGATAAAAACAAGTATTTCCAAAATCCAAATTTTTGCAATCGTGTGGAATTTGATTACACTCTTTTGGAGAATGAAAGGCCTGATAAAGACAGCATAGACGGATATTTGGAGAATCTTTGTGATTTTGTTTCAAAGCAGTCGAAAGTCTATGCCGACAACAACCCAGACAATCCCGACAGCGTTTTGACCGTAATCGAGTTCATTTTCAAAAAAACAGCAAGTCAGTTCTGTGAAATTGCAAGAAGCACCAATACCTGTTTTGAAAAAATCCTTTTACTTTCTGGAACGATTTTGGAACCCCGCAGAAAACAAATCATCAATGCACTGAAATCAGAAGAATTTAGGACAAAAAAGGTGTTGCTGATTACAACACAGGTGGTTGAAGCGGGCGTTGATATTGACATGGATTTAGGGTTTAAGGACATCTCTTTGATTGACAGCGAAGAACAACTGGCTGGACGAATTAACAGAAATGCCAACAAAAAAACATGCAAACTATATCTATTTGATTGTAATACAGAAAAAACACTGTATGGTGGTGATGACAGGTACAAATTTGCAAAAGAAATCAGCACAATCGACTATCAAAACATTTTGACCAACAAGGATTTTGATTCTCTATACCAAAAAGTCATAAGCCATATCAAAACGAAAAATCAATCCAAGTTCATCGTTAATATTCAAGATTTATATCGTGATGTTGCCCATTTGGATTATAAAGCCGTTGACAAATCTTTTGAGATCATCAGCCAAAAGAACATTTCTGTTTTTGTTCCGCTTCCAATAAATGCCAATTTGATAGATGAATCTTTTGCAAAAATAGCAGAAGAGTTGGATATTGACTGCAAGAACACAATTTCGGGGCTTGATGTTTGGGAGAAATATAAAGAAATTGTCACGACACAAGATGCCGATTTTATACTAAACAGAATTAAACTCAACAAGATTCGTGCTTTGATGTCGCTGTTTACTTTTTCAGTGTTTCCTAATAGTAAAGAAGAAAACACATTAAAAACGTATGGAAATGAAGAGTTTGGGTATTTGTTTTTGGAATCATATCCAAAAATCTATTCGTTTGAGAACGGAATAGATACAAATGAATTTCAAGAGTCGAATTTCTTATAATTTTATTGCTATGCAAGAAAATGTAAGTAATATAATTTTATATCAAACGCCTGATGGTGTTGCGAAAATTGAGGTGACACTTCAAGATAACACCGTTTGGCTCAATCTTGACCAAATGGCGGATTTGTTTCAACGCAACAAATCTACAATTTCGTGTCACATCAAAAATGTTTTCGACATAGGAGGAGAATTAACAGCCGACTCAACTGTTGCATTTTTTGCAACAGTTCAAACCGAAGGTAAAAGAAAGGTGTCAAGAGAAATAGCGTTTTATAATCTTGACATGATTATTTCTGTTGGTTACAGGGTCAATTCACATCGTGGTGTGCAATTCAGAATGTGGGCGACACAAGTTCTGAAAGAATATCTAATCAAAGGGTTCGCCATGAACGACGAGTTGCTCAAACGGGCTGGCGGTGGAAACTATTTTGACGAACTTCTTGCCCGTATTCGCGACATTCGTTCATCTGAAAAAGTATTTTACCGTAAAGTATTGGAAATATATGCGTTAAGCATCGACTACGACCCGAGAACCGAAGCAACAAGGCGTTTTTTTCAAACAATTCAAAACAAGATGCATTTCTCTGTACACGGACAAACCGCCACAGAAGTAATCTTCAATCGTGCTGACGCTGAAAAAGACTTTATGGGTCTTACTATAGGTAGACTTCCCAAACGTAGTGATGCCGAAGTAGCAAAAAATTATCTTTCGGAAGACGAAGTGGATACGCTCAACAGAATTGTGAGTATGTATCTCGATTTTGCTGAACTGCAGGCCAAAGAGCATAAGCCTATGTATATGAAAGATTGGATTCAAAAACTTGATGATTTTCTAAAACTTTCGGGCAAAGCACTTCTTAATCACGCCGGAAAAATTTCGACCGAAATGGCGAGACAAAAAGCCGATACGGAATTCGACAAATTCCAAGAACGCACCAAAAACGAGCTTTCGCCCGTTGAAATTCACTTTCTTGAATACTTTGAACAAGAACAAAAGAAAATTACTTCAAAATAAAGTCATGCAAATAACTGGCACCCACTTCAACTATTACCAAGTATGCAAGAGAGAATTATGGCTCTTCGCCAACGGCATCAATATGGAGCAAAACTCCGACCTTGTTTATGCCGGAAAGCTGATTCACGAGGAGAGCTATCCGCAGCGTTCGGAGCGGTATGAAGAGATTGAGATTGACGGCATCAAGGTAGATTATTATGACGCCAAGCGGAAGGTAATCCACGAAATCAAGAAGTCGGACAAGGTGGAGCGGGCGCACGAATGGCAACTGAAATACTATATGTACGTGTTTGAACGCAATGGAATTGAAGGAGTTACGGGAATATTAGAGTACCCAAAGCTACGCAAAACCTCCGAGGTGTTGCTGAGCGACGTGGACAGGGAGACGATTGTCGAAATGGAACTGAAAATCAAGGAAATCATTGAGGGCGACACTTGTCCGCCGTTAGAAAAGAAAGGCATTTGCCGCAACTGTAGCTATTTTGATTTCTGCTATTCTGGAGAGGGGGAGGAAAAATGAAAAAGACATATTATCTGTTCAATCCAGGCACGCTGGAGCGGAAAGACAACACGTTAAAGTTCACTCCGTTTGAAGAGGACGGCAACGGCGAGTTGTTGAATCCCGGACAACCACGCTACCTACCTGTGGAAGATGTGGCGGAACTATATGTGTTCGGCTCGCTAAAAGCTAATAGTGCATTATATAACTTTTTGGGACAGAAGGATATATGTGTACACTTCTTTGACTATTACGAAAACTACACAGGTTCGTTCATGCCCCGCGACGGCCTGCTTTCGGGCAAGATGTTATTAGCCCAAACTTCTTTTTATCAAAGCAAGAAAAAGCACGTTGTTTTAGCTCAAAAATTCATCGAAGGAGCCGCTGCCAACATGTTGAAAAATCTCTATTATTACGACCGCCGAGGAAAGGATTTGTCGGCACAAATCGAGCGGATTGAGGATCTTTCGAAAGGCATTGCCAACACCACCGAGGTGGACGAGTTGATGGGAATTGAAGGAAATATTCGTATGACCTACTATGAGGCTTTTGACTCAATATTGAATGATTTTCAAATGGATGGCCGCACCAAACAGCCGCCACAAAACGAGGTGAACGCATTGATTTCTTTCGGCAACATGATGTGCTACTCGCAATGCCTAAGGGCAATACACCAAACCCAACTCAATCCGACCATCAGCTACCTGCATACGCCTGGCGAGCGGCGGTACTCGCTTTGCTTGGATTTGTCGGAAATCTTCAAGCCCGTCATTGTCGATAGGATTATCTTCAAGGTATTGAACAAGAAAGAGATACAGGAGAAACATTTCGACAAGAAATTGAACCGATGCCTGCTGAACGACGAGGGGAGGAAGATTTTCGTCCGGAATTTCGAGGAGAAACTGAACGAAACAATTCAGCATCGAAAGCTGGGACGTAGCGTGAGCTACAAGCATCTAATCAAGCTGGAATGTTACAAGCTCTGCAAGCACCTGTTGGAAATCGAGGAATATAAACCTTTGAAAATGTGGTGGTAGGGAGGCATTAAGATGTATGTGATTTTGGTTTACGACATTGGAGAGAAACGCGTGGGCAAGATGCTGAAGCTGTGCAGACAGTATCTGAATTGGATACAAAACTCGGTTTTTGAGGGAGAGATTTCGGAGGTGAAGCTGACTGAACTGAAGTCCAAGGCTAAGAAAATCATGGATGTGGAAACCGATAGTTTGATAGTGTTTTCCAACTCGTCCACAAAATGGATGAACAAGGAAATCGTAGGAAAAGAGCGGGCCGAGATTGATATTTTCTTATAAGAAAAAGTTGTCGGTGAAACGAAACAGCCCGACATTGACACCCATTTACATAGGCAATAGTTCTTTGACATGTTGAAAATGAGATGTTTGTAAGATTGTCGGTGCTTTAGTCATTTTTTATGATTGCACATCGACGATTTTTTATTACTTTTGCAGGGTCGTTATAAAGCAAAACATATTTGAAAATCAAGCTTTATTTTTTTTATTTTAACGGCTTTTAATCGAACCATAGTGGAATTGAAATTTGTAACTTGTTTCTAAATACTCTATTTTTTTTTGCCTTTTAATCGAACCATAGTGGAATTGAAATCACTATCTTTTAAGTAATATAAATTATATTTATTTGCTTTTAATCGAACCATAGTGGAATTGAAATATCGTATTATCGCTTGTAACAAAGGAATGTAACCCCTCTTTTAATCGAACCATAGTGGAATTGAAATAATGCAAAAAATGCAACAAGTGCAAAATCAAAATACCTTTTAATCGAACCATAGTGGAATTGAAATTTTGCCAAAAGGCACGAAAATACTCTTTCATTTGCCCTTTTAATCGAACCATAGTGGAATTGAAATGTAGCAGCTGTCCCATAGTGGCCGTTATCCATTATGTCTTTTAATCGAACCATAGTGGAATTGAAATTGTAAAAAGTGAAGTTTTTAAATATGAATTTAGAGACTTTTAATCGAACCATAGTGGAATTGAAATGAGCAACGAACTACGAGCGGAAAGACGCTTATAGTACTTTTAATCGAACCATAGTGGAATTGAAATTTTGGATATGATAGTAGTTTATTCGAAAAGTATAAAACTTTTAATCGAACCATAGTGGAATTGAAATACGTAAGGCACAAAACGATGTATTATACTTTCGTTTGCTTTTAATCGAACCATAGTGGAATTGAAATCTGGTGTTATTATCATCACTGGTGTTATTATCATCCTTTTAATCGAACCATAGTGGAATTGAAATTAACTTGTTTTATATATTTTCATTGTCGTTGTCTAACTTTTAATCGAACCATAGTGGAATTGAAATATCAATGGTTTATTTAATTTCATTATTGTATTCAACTTTTAATCGAACCATAGTGGAATTGAAATAAAAAAGAAGTTGGATTTAATTCAAAATTACCTAAAGCTTTTAATCGAACCATAGTGGAATTGAAATGCGATAATTGCCGCTGTAGTAGTAATTGCAATTGACTTTTAATCGAACCATAGTGGAATTGAAATGAAGTAAAAACAGGAAAAGATGTTTATTTTTGTTTAGAACTTTTAATCGAACCATAGTGGAATTGAAATTAACTTGTTTTATATATTTTCATTG